>NZ_DASYHS010000201.1:0-28045 GCF_035998295.1 Arenibaculum sp.
GCCCAGACCGGCCAGTACTGCGACCTGGTCAAGGCCGGCATCATCGACCCGACCAAGGTGGTGCGCACCGCGCTGCAGGACGCGGCCTCGGTCGCCGGCCTGCTGATCACCACCGAGGCCATGGTCGCCGAGAAGCCGGAGAAGAAGGCCGCCCCGGCGATGCCGGGCGGCGGCATGGGCGACATGGACTTCTGATCGGTTCGATCGGACCGTCCGGAAAGGGAAGGGGCCGCCCGCAGGGGCGGCCCCTTTTCCTTTGCCGGCGATCCGCGGAAAAATAATCCGGGCCTGTCGAAACGGGGCGGCGCCAAGCGACAATGGGCATTCACGACGTGATCGGAAGGAACCGTCATGCGCTACGCCTGCCTCATCTACTACGATCCCAAGACGCTCTTCGGCGGAAGCCCGGAGGCCGACGCAGCCCTCGATGAGTGCGCGACCTATGACGTCACGCTGAAGGAAAGCGGCCATTTCGTGATGGGCGAAGCGCTCGAACTGCCCGAGGAGGCCATGACCGTGCGGGTGCGCGACGGGAAGATGTCGGCCGTCGACGGTCCGTTCATGGAGACCAAGGAGATGCTGGGCGGCATCATCCTGATCGAGGCGCGGGACCTCAACGAAGCCGCGCGGGTCGCGAGCGGGCATCCGCTGGCGAGGGTAGGTGCCGTCGAGATCCGGCCCGTGGTGGACTTCAGCCAGCCTCGGCCGGAACTGTGAGCGCAGCCGACGCGCGCGCCGCCGTCGAGACGGCCTACCGCACCGAGAAGCGGCGCGTGCTGGCGACGCTGATCCGCCTCCTGGGCGGCTTCGAAGCGGCGGAGGAGGCTCTCCAGGATGCCTTCGCCGCCGCGACGGAGCAGTGGCCGCGCGACGGCATTCCTCGGAACCCCCATGCCTGGCTGGTGTCCGCCGGGCGCTTCAAGGCCATCGACCGACGGCGCCGGCAGGCACGGCTGGCGGGGCTCCTGCCCGAACTGGCGGCGTTGGCGGAGGCCGAGCCGGAGCCTGCGATGTCGGAGCACATCCGGGACGACGAATTACGGCTGATCTTCACGTGCTGCCACCCGGCGCTGGCGCCGGACGCGCGCATCGCGCTCACCTTGCGCGAGGTCGGCGGGCTGACCACCGAGGAGATAGCCCGGGCACATCTGGTCTCCGCGCCGACCGTCGCGCAGCGCATCGTCCGGGCGAAGGCGAAGATCCGCGACGAGGCGCTTGCCTACGAGGTCCCGGCGCGCGCCGAGTTGCCGGCGCGGCTGGACAGCGTGCTGCGGGTGATCTACCTCGTCTTCAACGAGGGGTATTGCGCGACCGAGGGGCCGAGCCTGACGCGGACCGACCTCTGCGCCGAGGCGATCCGGCTGGGCCGCCTGGTGGTCGAGCTCCTGGGCGAACCGGAGGCGCTGGGCCTGCTCGCCCTGATGCTGCTGCACGACGCACGGCGGGCCACGCGGGTCGATGCGGCCGGCGACCTCGTCCTGCTGGAGGACCAGGACCGGTCGCTGTGGGACCGGAGGCGGATCGCCGAGGCCGGGGGGCTGGTCGAGCGGGCCTTCGCCACGCGGACCGTGGGTCCCTACGTCCTCCAGGCGGCCATCGCGGCCGTCCATGCCGAGGCGCCGAGCGCCGGGCAAACCGACTGGGCACGGATCGTCGCGCTCTACGACGTGCTGCTCCGCATCGATCCTTCGCCGGTCGTGGCCCTGAACCGCGCAGCGGCCCTCGGCATGCGCGACGGACCCGGGGCCGGGCTCGCGGCGGTCGAAGCGGTGCTGGGGCAGGGTGGCCTCGACGGCTACCATCTCGCCCATGCGGCGCTGGCGGACATGCAACGGAGGCTCGGCCTGACCGAGGCCGCCCGGGCATCCTACCGGCGTGCGCTCGGGTTGACGCGCCAGCCCGCGGAGCGTCGCTTCCTCCAGTCGCGCCTGACCCAGCTCGCGGAAAACCTCCCCGGCGACGGGCCGTAGCCAAGCTTGCAGCCCGGCCATTGCAAACCCGTCCGTCGAAGTCCTATTCTTTGTGCCGGCAAATGGGGCCGAAACAAGCCGGCGAAGGCGATTGATCTACGCGTCCCGCTTCCAAAGATTCGTCTGGTATCCGGCCGGAGCCGCAAGCCTCGCCGCCGTCGCCGTTCTCGTGCTCGCCTCCCTGGCTCTGGTCGTGCTCGGCCGAGGCGCCTTCGATCCTTCGCAGCCGCTCGACATGCTGGAGAACGGAACGGGACGCTCCGTTCTGGCGCCGCTTCTCCTGGCGGCCAACCTGGCGGGACTGTTCCTGCTGGCGCGTGGCGACTATCTGCGGGCCTCCGCTTGTCTGCGGGCCGTCCTCGCCAGTCTTGTCCTGCTCACGCTCGCGTCCATGGCCCTGCTGGCCGCGCTCGATCCGGGGACGCGGGCGGCCCTGCTCGCCTACGAGGAAGGATGGTCGCGGCACGTCCTGCACTCGGCGGTGCTGGCCCAAGGCATGATATTCGGCGTCCTGATCGTCTCGGGACTGGTCGGCGCGTCGGACGGCAGGGTCGGCCGCATCGGCGGGCGCATGAGGGCGATACGTTCGGCGCTCGAGGCGATCGACGCCGGCGGGGCGCGCCTGGACGAGGGTTCGGTCCGGGCATTGGAGAAGGAGATCGCCGAGCTCGACGACGCGTTGGGGAACGCGGACGGTCTCCATCTCCGCCGGCGCGACTGCGTCGAGGCCATGAGGCCGTGCCTGCGCGGCTGGCAGGGCCTGCTGTCGACGCAGCCGCGCTACTTCCTGGAGGAGGGTACCTGGCGGCAGGACCAGCGGCTGGTCCGGTGCATGGAAGTACTGAAGAAGGGGCTGAGGGCATGACCGGGCGGACCGAGACACTGAAATGGGTGCGGATCGTCGTCTTCGATGGACCGACGCCGGCGACCTGGGCGCCGTTCCGCCAGGGCGCGTCGATGAGCGGGCTGCGCGCGTTCGTCGTCAACAACTGCCGCCCGCCCACCTCCATCGACGGCCATGACGTCGCGTGCCGGATCGACTACATGATGCTGCCGGTCGCGCAGGCCCTGGACGAGGGCGGGTTCTCCTCCGTCGTCGGCGTCGTCCTCGACATAGCGGAGCTGTTGTCGGAGACCGGCGACCTGAGGCTCAAGCGCAAGGCGTCGCTGCTGGACCTGATCGCCCGCGTGAACGCCGGGTCCGGGGGGCAGCCGCCGCTCTACCGGTCCTACGGGTTCCGCGTCTGGGCCGTCGTCCCCGAGGACGGCGCCGACCGCTATATCGGCGTCTGCCGGGATCTCCATGCCGACATCGTCGTGGCGCTGGGGGTCCGGCCCGGGGAAGTCCAGTTCCAGAGGATCAGCACCGAGGACGCGTTCTTCCAGGTCAACCAGACGCTGGTCGAGGAGGTGGCGATCCGGACGCGCTTCCCGAGCCTGGATCTTCGCTGATGGCGCCGAAAGTCATCCGGTTCTCGCTCGACGGCCGCGACCGCATGCTGCGCGGCATCGACATCCTCGCCGACGCGGTGAAGGTCACGCTGGGCCCCAGGGGCCGCAACGTGGTCCTGGAGAAGAGCTTCGGCGCGCCGCGCATCACCAAGGACGGCGCCACCGTCGCCAGGGAGATCGAGCTCTCCGACAAGTTCGAGAACATGGGTGCGCGGATGGTGCGCGAGGTCGCGAGCAGGACCGGCGACGTCGCCGGCGACGGCACCACCACCGCGACCGTGCTCGCCCAGGCCATCATGCGCGAGGGGGCGAAGGCGGTCGCCGCCGGCATGAACCCGATGGACCTCAAGCGCGGCATCGACATGGCGGTGGCCGCGGTCGTCTCGGAACTGCGGGCATCGTCGCGCCCGGTCTCGGGTGCAGGGGCCGGGGAAGGGTGGACGGCCGCCACCTATGCCGAGGCGCTGGAGCGTCCGGAAGCCGCCGCGATCGCCGGCCCGGTCGGCGCGTGGTGGGCACGCCTCCGGCAGGGGCCGGCGGAGGACCTGGCCGCGTTCCGGCTGGCCGTCCTCACGCATCCGATCGCCTCGCCGTTCCTGCTTCCGGAAGACTACTGGGAGCGCGGCCGGTCCGCGGGAGTGTCGGTGCGGGAACTGGCGACGCTTCGCGACGCGCTCGCCGAAGCGAGGGCGCGGTTGATCGCGCAGGCCGTGCGGATGCGCGCGACCCCGGTGGGCCTCGCGGAGATCGGGACGATTTCGGCCAATGGCGAGCACGAGATCGGCGACATGATCGCCCGCGCGATGGAGAAGGTGGGCCCCGACGGCATCGTCATGGTCGAGGAGTCCAAGAGCCTCGAGACCGAGCTCGACATCGTCGAGGGCATGCAGTTCGACCGCGGCTATCTCAGCCCGTACTTCGTGACCAACCCCGACAAGATGATCTGCGAGCTGGACGACCCGTACATCCTCCTGCACGAGAAGAAGCTGTCGGGCCTGCAGGCGATGCTGCCGGTGCTCGAGACGGTCGTCCAGTCCGGCCGTCCGCTGCTGATCGTCGCCGAGGACGTCGAGGGTGAGGCGCTGGCCACCCTGGTGGTCAACAAGCTGCGCGGCGGCCTCAAGGTCGCGGCCGTGAAGGCGCCGGGCTTCGGCGACGGCCGCAGGGCGATGCTGGAGGACATTGCGATCCTGACCGGCGGCCAGGTGATCTCCGAAGGCCGCGGCATCAGGCTCGAGGACGTCACGATCGACATGCTCGGCCGGTCCAGGCGCGTGCGGGTGGAGAAGGAGGCGACGCTGATCGTCGACGGCGCCGGAGATCCCGCCGACATCCACGCGCGCTGCGTGCAGATCCACCGGCAGATCGAGGAGACCATTTCGGACTACGATCGCGAGAAGCTGCAGGAGCGTCTGGCCAAGCTGGCGGGCGGCGTCGCGGTGATCCGCGTCGGCGGCGCCACCGAGATCGAGGTGAAGGAGCGCAAGGACCGCGTCGACGACGCGATGCACGCGACCCGCGCCGCGGTCGAGGAAGGCATCGTCGCCGGCGGCGGTGCCGCGCTGCTTTATGCGTCCCGGGTGCTCGACCGGGTCGAGCCCGGCAACGACGACCAGCGGGCCGGCATCGCGATCGTGCGCCGGGCGCTGCAGGCGCCGGTGCGCCAGATCGCGCGGAATGCCGGCGAGGACGGCTCGGTCGTGGTCGGCAGGCTGCTGCTGTCGGCCGATCCCGGCTTCGGCTACGACGCCCGGACCGGCCGGTACCGCGACCTGATCGAGGCGGGCATCGTCGACCCGACCAAGGTGGTGCGCACCGCGCTGCAGGAAGCGGCCTCGGTCGCCGGCCTGCTGATTTCCGTCGAGGCCATGGTCGCCGACAGGCCCGAGGAGGCCTCGGACGACCCGCAGGGCGGCGTGGACGCCGCGACGTAGCGGGCCTCCCGCATGGCCTGATAACCCGCTATGCTGAACGCGAGCCGGACCCCTTCTCGCCCCATACGGGTACCCGGCGCGGAGATCCGTTCGATGACGTTCGTCCCGCTCTCTCGTCCGCTCGCCTCCTTGCTGCTCCTGTTCGTGCTGGCCGTCCGTCCGGCCGCCGCCGCGGACCCGGCGCTGCTGCTCTCCTACGAGGCGATCCCGTCGGCCCAGGTGGACCTGCCCGAACTGGGCCGGGCGACCTACGCGCAACGCGCCGAGGTGACCGCCGCCGCCCTCGACGTGCTGGTGCCCGAGATCCTGACCCTGATGGGCGTCGATCCGGACAAGGCGGTGACCGAGGTGACGCCCGGGGGATACCTGCTGGAGACCAACGCCTCGCTGCAGACCCGCGTCTCCCTGCCCAATGACGGCGCCGACAGGCTCGCGGCCGCGCTGGGCTACGTCCTGCGCCAGTACAGCGTGATGGTGAGCCACCTGGGCGAGCCGTCGGGCGACACCGGCTACGTCGCCGTCGCCTTTCGCCCGGGCGTGCTCGACGCGGATCTCACCCATCGCTTCTTCGTGGCGGCGGCGGCCCGCAACGAGGGGCTCGGCGGCGGCTACACCGCCTTAGGCGACACCTTGTACTTCCTGAACGTGCGCGATTCCGACGGCCAGCCCTACAGCGGCCTGGACGACGCGAGTTTCGCCGCCGAGCTGAAGGCGGTCGCCGCGGGGTTCGCCGGCGAGGGCGCGATGGTCGCCTCCGTCGGGACGGCCGACGCGCGCTTCGTCGGCAACGACTGGGAGCGCCAGCCCATGGGCGGCGCCTATGTCGATCTGCTCGGCGGCCGGGGTTCGCCGGAGGTCCAGTCCCTCGACCGCCTGCGCGAGCGCCACACCGAGCTGGTCCTGGAAGCGGCCGACCGATACGGATGGAGATGACATGATTCGCGGACTGCTCGTCCTGGCCGGCCTGCTGCTGGCCGGAACCCTTCCCGCCCGGGCGGCGGAACCGGTGCCGGCCGTGATCTACGCGGTCGGCCAGAAGTTCGACCGCAGCTTCAACGAGGCGGCCTACACCGGCGCCGGGCGCTTCTCGGAAGCGACGGGCATACCCCACCTCGAATACGAGCCGAACAATCCCGCCCAGTTCGGGCAGGCGGTCGAGGCGCTGGTCCGCCGGGGCGCCACCGACATCGTCTGCATCGGCTTCTACTACGCGACGTCGCTGGCCGAAGTGGCGCCCCGGCATCCGGGGATACGCTTCACGCTCGTCGATTCGGTCGTCGACCTGCCGAACGTGCAGTCGGTCGTCTTCAGGGAGCACGAGGGCAGCTTCCTGACCGGCGTCGTCGCGGCGCTGGCATCGCGGACCGGCCGGATCGGCTTCGTCGGCGCGATCGACATCCCGCTGATCCGCAAGTTCATCGCCGGCTACGAGCAGGGAGCCCGCCACGTGCGCCCGGAGGTCGAGGTGACCGTGAACTTCGTCGGCGCCACGCCGGCCGCCTTCAACGACCCGATCCGCGGCGGCGAGATCGCCCGCAGCCAGTTCGAGCGCGGCGTCGACGTCGTCTTCGCCGGCGCCGGCTCGTCCAATTTCGGCGTGTTCCAGCAGGCGGTCGACGCCGACCGGCTCGCGATCGGGGTCGACAGCGACCAGGGCTGGCTGCACCCCGACCACATCCTGACCAGCATGCTCAAGCGCGTCGACCTCGCGGTCGAGCAGGCGTTCCGGGCGGCCCTGGACGGAACCTGGCGGCCCGGCATCCGCGAGCTGGGCCTCGCCGAGGGCGGGGTCGACTACGTCTACGGCGATCAGAACCGCGCGCTGGTCGGCGACGAGGCCCGCGCGGCGGCCGAGGCCGCCAGGGCCGATATCGTCGCGGGGCGGATCGCCGTGGACGACGGCGCGCCCTGAATTACGGCTCTTCCCGCAGCGGCGCCAGGAACTCTCGGGTGGCCGCGACCGCCTCGGCGAGGCCGCAGCGCCGGATCTCCGTGCCGCCGGGGAACGCGCCGGCCAGCCGGGTCGGCATCATGGGGTCGAGCAGCACGAACACGCCGGTATCGTCGGCACGCCGCACCAGGCGGCCGAAGGCCTGGCGCAGGCGCAGCCGGGTCAGCTGGTCGTCCCAGCGCCGGCCGCCGAAGCGGTCGCGGCGCGCGCGGTGCAGGATGTCCGGGCGCGGCCAGGGCACCCGGTCGAACACGATCAGCCGCAACGAGCGGCCCGGCACGTCGACCCCGTCGCGCACCGCGTCGGTGCCGAGCAGGCACGCCTCCTCCTCGTTGCGGAAGATGTCGACCAGGGTGCCGACGTCGAGCCCGTCGACGTGCTGGGCGTGCAGCGGGATGCCCGCCGCCTCCAGCCGCCCGGCGATGCGCCGATGCACGGCCTTCAGCCGGCTGATCGCCGTGAACAGGCCGAGCCCGCCGCCGCCCGCGGCCAGGAACAGCTCCCGATAGGCCGAGGCGACCTGGTCGAGGTCGTCCTTGCGCACGTCGGTCACGACCAGGACGCGGGTGCGCGCGGCGTAGTCGAATGGCGACGGCACGCTGGCGCGCAGCGCCGGGGCTGGCATGTGCAGCGCGCCCGTGCGCGTCAGCGCCGCCAGCCAGTCCTGCTCCACGTCGCCGGTGCCGTCGGTCAGGGTGGCCGAGGTCACGACCATGCCGTGGGCCTGGGCGCCGAGCGTGGCGGCGAAGGGGATCGTCGGGTCGATCCAGTGCCGGTACATCCCGACGTCGATGTCGCGGCCGTCCTGGCGCTCGACCGCGAACCAGTCGACGAAGCCCTCGGGCATGCCCTGGCCGAGGCTGCGCAGCATGTCGCGCCAGCCGCCGACCGTGACCGTCCCGCGCCGGTCCAGGCTGCGGCAGACGGCGTCGATGCGCCGCCGCGTGTCGGTGTCGAGTTCCGCCGCCTCGTCGTCGAGGCGCGTCCTCAGGCGCTTCGCCAGTGCCGCCATCGGTTCCAGCAGCAGCCGCAGCGCGTCCTCGAAGGCCTCGGCCGCGGGGAGGAGCCCGTCGATGGGATGCGCGGTCTCCGTCTCCAGGCTGTAGCCGGAATCGGCGCCGTGGGCGCGGGCCAGCACCTGGCGGCGGACCATCAGCAGGAAGGTCTCGCCCGGTCCCTGCGCGACGCCGTCGTGGAGCCGGTTGGCCCAGCCCTCGCCGGGCAGCGCCCGGGCCGCGGCGGCGATCTCGTCCAGCAGGCGCCCGCCCGCGTCGTCGCCCGCGACCAGGTCCTCGACCCGCCGGCGGATGCCGCGGGCACGGCTGCGCCCGCTGGCCTCGGCGCCCAGCAGCCAGCGGCGCAGGTCGTGCGTCTCGAACCCGGTCAGGTGGCCGGCGAAGGCGCTGTCCGCGGCATCGAAGACGTGGTGCCCCTCGTCGAAGACGTAGCGGCTGGGGACCCAGGAATCGTCGCCGCCGCCCAGTGCCGCCTGGATCATCACCAGCGCGTGGTTCGCGACGACGATGTCGGCGCGCCGGGCGCGCCGGATGCTGCGCTCGATGAAGCAGCGCGAATAGTGCGGGCAGCCCGAGAAGATGCACTCGCCGCGGCGGTCGCCGAGCCCGAGCGTGCGGGTGCGCCCGGCGACGTCGGCGAGCCAGCCCGGGAAGTCCCCGCCCTGCATGTCGCCGTCGCGCGTCGCCGCGATCCAGCGCGCCATCAGCCCGGTCGCCACCGCGTGCAGCGGCTGGGAGCCGAACCCGGCCAGCGCCTCCTCGTAGTTCAGCAGGCACAGGTAGTTCTCGCGCCCCTTGCGCAGGACGACCCGGCGCGCCTTCACGGCGGGGTCGGCGTGCAGGCGGTCGAGCTCGGCGTCGATCTGGTGCTGGAGATTGCGGGTGTAGGTCGAGACCCAGACCGGCTGGCGGTTCTTCTCCGCCCACAGGCTCGCGGGCGCCAGGTATCCCAGCGTCTTGCCGACGCCGGTGCCGGCCTCGGCCAGCACGAGGTTGGGCGCGCCGGGCTGGCGCCGGGGCGTGAAGGCGTCGCTGACCGCGCTGGAATAGTCGGCCTGCTGGGGCCGCAGCTCCGCGGGCTTGCCGCTCACCTCGACGCCCAGCATCTCCGCGAGGCGGCGGCGCGCCTCGTTCGGCTCCACCGGGTCCTGGCCGGGCGGCGGCTCGGGCGCGTGCTCCGACCATTCCGGCAGCCGCTGCCAGACCCGGAGCGCGTCCGCCGGCCGGCGGTTCGCCGGCCCGTTCGGCGCCCCGAGCGCCGCCAGGACCGGCGGCGCCCAGCCCCAGCCGTAGCCGGGCGTGCCGCCCGCGGTGCCCATCATCCAGGCGATGGCCGCCGCATCCGACGCGTCCTCGCCGGCCGGCCGCTCCATCAGGTCCGTCAGCAGCCGGCGCATCGCGTCCACGAGGGCCAGCGCCTCCGACTCCGCGCCCCGCGGCAGCGCCAGGCCGAGCGCCTCGGCGAGGCCGCGCGGCGTCGGGACGCAGAAGCGCGCGGGATGCACGAAGGCGAACAGCTCCAGCAGGTCGTAGGCCGCGAACCGGTCGACGCCGAGCCGGCGGCCGAGCGCCGGGGCGTGGCAGACGATCGCCGGCGCGCGGCGCAGCCGCCCGGCGGCCTCCTCGTGCGACAGCGTCTCGACCTCGCCGTCCGGGCTCAGGACCACCACGCGATGCACCCCCGCGACCAGGGCGGGCGCCTCGGGCAGCAGGAGACGGCGGGCGGCGGGCGGGGCGGCGGAAGGAGGGGCGGCGTTCATCGTCCGGCACTATAGGTGCAGCGGCGCCGTCCGGGCGAGGGGTTTGCGCCGACGCAGGGCTTCCAGGCCTCCCGTCCTGCGCGCATCACCCGCTTGGTATCGGCCGGGGCAGGCTGGTAGGGTGCGCGCATGCAAGGGCATCCGGCGGCGAAGCGATGAAGCGTGCGAGGCTTGTCCGCCGCGCCCTGCGTTTCCTGGGGGTCGCGGCGGCGGGGTTCGTCCTGCTGTCGGCGGCCTGGGTCCTCGCCTACGGGGTAGTGCCGGCGCCGGTGACCGCGCTGATGCTGATCCGCGCCGTCCAGGGCCACGGGCTCGACAAGGACTGGGTGGCGGTCGAGGCGATCTCCCCCCATCTCGTGCGCGCCGTGATCGCGGCCGAGGACAGCAAGTTCTGCCAGCATTCCGGCTTCGACTGGGAGGCGTTGCGCAGCGCCGTCGACGAGCAGCTCGCGGGCGGGCGCATGCTCGGCGGCAGCACGATCTCGATGCAGACCGCCAAGAACGCCTTCCTGTGGCCGGACAGGACCTATCTGCGCAAGGCGGTGGAGGCCTGGTTCACGGTCCTGATCGAGGCCGCCTGGCCGAAGCGGCGGATCATGGAGATGTATCTGAACCTCGCCGAATGGGGGCCGGGCGTCTACGGCGCCGAGGCCGCGGCGCGGCACTGGTTCGGCCGGCCGGCCGCGGATCTGACGGCCCGGCAGGCAGCACTGCTCGCCGCCGCGCTGCCCAACCCGCTGGATCGGTCGCCGGGCCGCCCCTCCGCCTACCTGTCGCGCCGCGCCGGCACGATCGAGCAGCGCATGGCGATCGTGCGGCGCGACGGCCTCGCCGCCTGCGTGGACCCGTAACCGCCGCCCGTAACCGCTCGCAACCGCCGCGTTGATTCCGGATGCGGACCGCTCTAGGGTCGCCGGACTTTTCTCCATCCGTGTTCAGAGGCACGCCGATCATGACGAGCGAACGGGAACTGGCCCTTCAGGCCCGGGCATGGCCCTTCGAGGAAGCGCGCAAGCTGGTCGCGCGCTTCGCGAAACGGCCGCCGGCCAAAGGCTACGTCCTGTTCGAGACCGGCTACGGCCCCTCGGGCCTGCCGCATATCGGCACCTTCGGCGAGGTCGTCCGCACGACCATGGTGCGCCAGGCCTTCACCCGCATGTCCGACCTGCCGACCCGCCTGTTCTGCTTCTCCGACGACATGGACGGGTTGCGCAAGGTGCCGGACAACGTCCCGAACCAGGCCATGCTGCGCGAGCACCTGGGCAAGCCGCTGACGCGCGTGCCCGACCCGTTCGGGCAGTACGAGAGCTTCGGCCACCACAACAACGCGATGCTGCGCCGTTTCCTGGACGGCTTCGGCTTCGAGTACGAGTTCCAGTCCTCGACGGACTGGTACGGCTCGGGCCGGTTCGACGAGGCGCTGCTCGCCGTGCTCCGCCGCTACGACGAGGTGATGGCGGTGATGCTGCCCACGCTCGGCGAGGAGCGCCAGCAGAGCTACAGCCCGTTCCTGCCGGTCTCGCCCAGGACCGGCCGCGTGCTGCAGGTGCCGATCCTGGAGCGCGACCCCGACGCCGGCACCATCGTCTTCGAGGACGAGGACGGCACCCGCACGGAGGTGCCGGTCACCGGCGGCCGGTGCAAGCTGCAGTGGAAGCCGGACTGGGGCATGCGCTGGCATGCGCTCGGCGTCGACTACGAGATGTCGGGCAAGGACCTGATCGCGTCCGTCCAGCTCGGCTCCGAGATCTGCCGCATCCTCGGCAGCCAGCCGCCCGAAGGCTTCAACTACGAGCTGTTCCTGGACGAGAAGGGCCAGAAGATCAGCAAGTCCAAGGGCAACGGCCTGACCGTCGACGAATGGCTGCGCTACGCCCCCTCGGAGAGCCTGGCGCTCTACATGTACAACAAGCCGCGCGCGGCCAAGCGGCTCTATTTCGACGTGATCCCGCGCGCGGTCGACGACTACCTGACCTTCGTCGGCAAGTTCCACCAGGAGGACGAGGCGAAGCGGCTCGAGAACCCGGCCTGGCACATCCACGCCGGCACGGCGCCGCAGGTCCGGACCGACATCGGCTTCAGCATCCTGCTGAACCTGGCGGCGGTCGCGAATGCCGAGACCAAGGACGTGATGTGGGGCTTCATCAGCCGCTACGCGCCCGATGCGAGCCCCGAGGCCAACCCCTTCCTCGACCGGCTGGTCGGACACGCGGTCGCCTACTACCAGGACTTCGTGAAGCCGGCGAAGCGCTACCGCGCGCCCAGCGCCGAGGAGCGCGCGGCGATCGAGGACCTGCTGGCGGAACTGGAGCGCCTGCCCGGCACGGCCGGGGCCGAGGAGATCCAGAACCGCGTCTACGAGGTCGGCAAGCGCCACCCCTTCCCGGAGCTGAAGGCGTGGTTCCAGGCGCTGTACGAGGTGCTGCTCGGCCAGTCGACCGGCCCGCGCATGGGCTCCTTCATCGAGCTCTATGGCGTGGACAACACGCGGGAGCTGATCCGCGGCGCCCTCGGCCGCGGACCCGGGGGCGAGGCGGCCGGCCTGGCCTGAGGCCGGAATCCGGCACGGGCGGGCGGCAGGGGCGGGCGGAGCCGGCGGGCGGAACCGGCGCCGGGGGGCCATGTTGTCCGAGGGACGGCCGGCGGTGCCGGTTCCGCGACCTTTCCCTGTGCCGGAGTATGGACATGGCCCGGAAGACCTGTATCGCGATCCTCGCCGCCGCCGCGGCGGCCCTGCCCGCCGCGGCCATCGCCCAGGACCGCACGATCGGGAGCGAGAGCGGAGAGATCCGCGTCGAGACCCTGGCCGATGGCCTGGAGCACCCGTGGGGGCTCGCCTTCCTGCCCGACGGGCGGGCGCTGGTGACCGAGCGGCCCGGACGGCTGCGCATCCTGGAGCCCGGCGGCGCGCTGTCCGACCCCCTGTCCGGCGTGCCGGAGGTCTTCGCGCAGAGGCAGGGCGGCCTGCTGGACGTGGCCGTCGATCCGGAGTTCGAGACGAACGGCCTGGTCTACCTGTCCTACGCCGAGCCCGGCGAGGGCGGGGCGTCGACGGCCGTGGCGCGCGGCCGGCTGGCCGAGGGCGGGCTCGATGACGTGGAGGTGATCTTCCGCCAGGAGCCGAAGGTCTCGGGCGGCGCCCATTTCGGCTCGCGGATCGCCTTCTCGCCCGACGGCACCGTCTTCGTCGGCCTGGGCGAGCGGTTCAAGTTCGATCCCGCCCAGGACCTTTCGAACCATCTCGGCGCCGTGGTCCGGGTCAATCCCGACGGGTCGGTGCCGGACGACAACCCGTTCGTCGGGGAAAGCGGCGCGCGGCCGGAGATCTGGTCCTACGGCCATCGCAACATCCAGGGGGCGGCGGTCCATCCGGAGACCGGGGCGCTGTGGGTCGTCGAGCACGGGCCGCGCGGCGGCGACGAGGTCAACATCGCCGAAGCCGGGCGCAACTACGGCTGGCCGCTGGTGAGCTGGGGACGGCACTATGCCGGCGAGAACATCCCCGATCCCCCGACCCGGCCCGACCTCGCCCAGTCCGTCTTCCACTGGACCCCCGTCATCGCGGCCTCGGGCATGGACTTCTACACCGCCGACCTGTTCGGGGACTGGCAGGGGGACCTCCTGGTGGGCGGTCTCGTCGCGAAGTCGATCATCCGCCTCGATCAGGACGGGCAGGAGGTCTCGGAGGCGGAGCGCCTGAACCTGGGAGCCCGGGTCCGCGACGTCGCCGTCGGTCCCGAGGGCGCGGTCTACGCGCTGACCGACGAGGACAATGGCGCGGTCCTGCGACTCACTCCCGCCGACCGGGCGCCCGACGCGACCGCCGAAGAGACGGAGTGAGTCCGGCCGGTCCCGAATCGCCTCGCGGACTGTTGGAGAAGGAGGACACCCAACGCCACTGGTGGATGATGACGGGAGATGATGACGGCCGGATCAGGCTCTCCGACGTGCTGGAGCCGGTGCTCAACGCGGCGGAGCAGGACGACGAGGAGCTGGACCGCGCGGTCGGCCTCGTCGCGGAGGCCCTCGCCGCGCTGGGCGCCCTGCTGGTCGGGCCGACCGGCGACCCGGTCCCGGGCGCCTCGGACGAGATGGCCGTCCTGGGGGCGCTCAACACCTACGGCCAGATCCTGGTCCGCGGCGGGCGTCTCGAGGAGGCGCTGATGGTGACCGAGCTGATGGACAGGATCCGCGCCCTCGGCGCCGAGGACGGCCCCGTCCCGGAGGGCGGGACGGAGTGAGACGCCTCCCGGAGGCTCAGACCGGCGGCCGCCGGCCGGCCCACGGCCGCCGCTCCTCCAGCGCGCGGCCGATCCGCAGCACTCCGGGGTCGTCGCAGGGA
Organism: Arenibaculum sp.; assembly: GCF_035998295.1. NCBI lineage: Bacteria > Pseudomonadati > Pseudomonadota > Alphaproteobacteria > Rhodospirillales > Azospirillaceae > Arenibaculum > Arenibaculum sp. The sequence continues at coordinate 14,426 of NZ_DASYHS010000201.1, forward strand.
TGCCCCACGATCTGCATCGCCGTCGGCAGGCCGGCGCCGTCGAAGCCGGTCGGGACCGACAGCACCGGACAGCGTCCGAACAGGTTGAACGGGCCGGTCATGGTCGTGCCGGCGTAGCCGTCCGGTTCCGGCCCGGGCTCCGGCGCCGCGCCGCCGATCGGCGGCGCCACGCGGGCGAGCGTCGGGCAGAGCAGGGCGTCGTGCCGGGCGAACACCGCGGCCAGCACGCGCCACGCCTCGGTGCGCAGGATCTCCAGCCGCTTGCAGGTGACGGCGTCGACCGCGAAGCCCGCCTCGATATAGGCGACGACGCGGGGGTCCATCTCCGCGCGCCGGTCGGCGAGGTGATGGCCGAAGAAGGCCGCCTGGAACACGGCCCAGTGGACCTCCCACGCATCCTCGATCGCGCGCTTCCAGCCGAGGTCGACCTCCTCGACGACCGCCCCGGCCGCCTCCAGGGCCGCGGCGGCCGCCCGCAGCCCGGCCTCGACCCCGGGCTCGACCCGGTAGAAGCCGAGATCGACCGAGAGCGCGAGGCGCAGCCCCTCGATGCCGGGGGGCGGCCAGGCGCCGAGCGGCCGGGGCGCCGCCTGGGACAGCGGGTCGCGCAGGTCGGGGCCCTCGGTCACGGCCAGGAACAGGGCCGCATCCTCGACCGTGCGCGCCAGCGGCCCGAAATGCGACAGCTCGTCGAAGCCCGAAGGCAGGATGTCCATGGGAATGCGGCCATGGCTCGGCTTCAGGCCGACCACGCCGCAGCAGGCCGCCGGGATGCGCACGGACCCGCCCATGTCCGTGCCCTCGGCCAGCGGAACGCAGCCTGCCGCGACCGCGGCCCCCGAACCGCCGGACGAGCCGCCGGGCGTGCGCTCCAGGTCCCAGGGATTGCGGGTCACGCCCCACAGCGGGCTCTCCGTCGTGCCGGCATGGGCGAATTCCGGCGTCGTCGTCTTGCCGACCAGTATCGCTCCCGCCGCGGCCAGCCGCTCGACGATGGCGGCGTCGTGGTCGGGGACCCAGTCGGCGTAGAGGCGCGAGCCGAGCGTGGTGCGCCGGCCCCTGGTCGGCGTCATGTCCTTCACCGCGATAGGGACGCCATGGAGCGGGCCGAGCCGCCGGCCCTCCCTGGCAGCCCGTGCGGCGGCCAGTTCGGCGGCGCGCGCCGCCTCCATCGCCTCTTCGCGATACACGAAGCAGAAGGCGTTCAGCGCCGGGTTCACCTCCTCGATGCGCGCCAGCGCGTTCTCGACCACGCGCACCGGCGAGAGCGCGCCGTCGCGGATGCGCCGCGCCAGCTCGGCCGCGGGAGTGAAGCAGAGGTCGAGGTCGGCGCTCATGCGTAGTCCCTGAAGCTCTCCGCGGCCTGGCGGTCGTAGCCCTGGCTGGCGCGCAGCAGCTGGAGCGTGTAGTCCTCGCGCGCCGCACCCCGCTTCAGCTCGTCCACGCCCATCTCCTCGACGACGCGCCCGCGGTTCATCACCGCGAGCCGGTCGCACATGTAGGAGACGACCGCGAGGTTGTGGCTGACCAGCACGTAGGTCAGGCCGTGGTCGGCGCGCAGGCGGCGCAGCAGGTTCAAGATCTCCGCCTGGACCGAGACGTCGAGCGCCGAGGTCGGCTCGTCCAGCAGCAGCACCCGCGGCTCCAGGATCAGCGCGCGGGCGATCGCGACGCGCTGGCGCTGGCCGCCGGAGAGCTGGTGGGGAAAGCGGAAGCGGAACTGCGGGCCGAGGCCCACTTCCCGCAGCACCCGGTCGATGCGGCGGTCCGCGTCGCCGAGCCGGTGGATCGCGACCGGTTCGGCCAGGATGCCGTCCACGGTGTGGCGGGGATGCAGCGAGCCGTAGGGGTCCTGGAACACCATCTGGCAGCGCTTGTAGAAGGCGCGGTCGCGGTGCCGGCCCTGGGCGACGCCGTCGACCTCGACCGTGCCGGTCCAGTCGGGATTGAGCCCGCAGACCGCGCGCAGCACCGTCGACTTGCCCGAGCCGGACTCGCCGACCAGGCCGTAGCTCTCGCCCTCGGCGACGCTGAACGAGATCGAGCGGACGGCCTCGATGGCGGAAGCGCCGACGCCGAAGACGACCCGCAGGTCGCGTACGGTGATCATCCTCGGCTCTCCTCAAGCCAGGCGGGATCGCGGTCGAGCACGGGCAGCTCCGGCCGCGGGTCGTCCAGGCGCGGCAGGCTGCCGAGCAGCCCGCGGGTATAGGGGTGGGTCGCGGAATGCAGGTCCGCCGCCCGGCAGGTCTCGACGACGCGGCCGGCATACATGATCAGGATGCGGTCGCAGAACGAGGCGACGAGGTTGAGGTCGTGGCTGATGAACACCAGCCCCATGCCGCGCGAGCTGCACAGCTCGTCCATGATCGCCAGCACCTGCATCTGGACGGTCACGTCGAGCGCCGAGGTCGGCTCGTCCGCAATCAGCAGGTCGGGGTCGGGGATCAGCATCATCGCGATCATGATGCGCTGGCCCATGCCGCCGGAGACCTCGTGCGGGTAGAGGCCGAAGACGCGCTCGGGGTCGCGGATGCGCACCGCCTCCAGCATCTCCAGCGCGCGCCGGCGCGCCTCGGTGCGGCCGGCCTTGCTGTGGACGCGGTAGGCCTCGGCGATCTGGCGGCCGACGGTCATCACGGGGTTCAGCGAGAATTTCGGGTCCTGCATCACCATCGAGATGCGCCGGCCGCGGATCTCGCGCATCCGCCGCTCCGACGCCGTCAGCAGGTCATCGCCCTCGAACGCCATCCGGTCCGCGGTGACGACGCCCGGGGCGGGCACGAGGCCGAGCACGGCGCGGCCGGTCAGCGACTTGCCCGAACCGGACTCGCCGACGATGCCGAGCTTCTCGCGGCCGACCTCGAACGAGACGCCGCGCACGGCCTCGGCAAGGCCGTGGCGGGTCGGGAACGCGATGCGCAGGTTCGCGACCGAGAGGAGGGGGGAGGCGGTCATGAGCTCTTCGGGTCCAGGACGTCGCGCAGGCCGTCGCCCAGCAGGTTGAAGCCGAGGCTGACGATGAAGATGGCGATGCCGGGGATGGTCGCGACCCACCACTGCTCCAGCAGGTACTGCCGGCCGGCCGCGATCATGGCGCCCCATTCCGGCAGCGGCGGCTGGGCGCCGAGGCCGAGGAAGCCGAGCCCGGCGGCGGTCAGGATGATGCCGGCCATGTCGAGCGTGACGCGCACGATCAGCGACGAGGTGCACAGCGGCACGACGTGGCCGAGGATGATGCGCGCGCGGGACGCGCCCTGCAGGCGGACCGCGTTGATGAAGTCGCTGCTGCGGATCGTGATCGTCTCGGCCCTGGCGATGCGGGCGTAGGGCGGCCAGGAGGTGATGGCGATCGCGATCACCGCGTTCTCGATGCCGGGGCCGAGTGCCGCGACGAAGGCCAGCGCCAGGATCAGCTTCGGGAAGGCCAGGAAGATGTCGGTCACGCGCATCAGCACGGCGTCGACCCAGCCGCCGACATAGCCCGAGATCGTGCCGACCGCGAGGCCGGCGAGCGGCGCCGTCAGCGCCACCAGGGCGACGATGTAGAGCGTCAGCCGCGAGCCGTGGACGATGCGCGAGAAGATGTCGCGGCCCAGCTCGTCCGTGCCGAGCCAGTGCGCCGCGCTGGGCGGCTGCAGGCGCTCCAGCAGGTTCTGGTCGTAGGGCGAGTAGGGGGCGATCAGCGGCGCGAAGGCCGCCAGCACGACCAGCAGGACCACGATCGCCAAGCCGACCATGGCGAGCCGGTTGCGCGACAGCGACAGCCAGCCGGCATAGACGCGGCCGAGGCGCGCCTGGAGGCGCGAGCGCGGGGTATCGGTGAGCAGCCACTCGCGCGAGAAGCGCGCGGGCGGCGGCGAGAGGCGGTCGTCCGTGGTGGTCATCGCGCCCTCGGGTCCAGCAGGCGGTAGAGCAGGTCGGACAGCAGGTTGAGCGCGATGAAGACGGCGCCCACCACCAGCGTCCCGCCCAGCACGGCGTTCATGTCGGCGCTCAGCAGCGACTGCGTGATGTACAGGCCGAGCCCGGGCCAGGCGAACACGGTCTCGGTCAGGACCGAGCCCTCCAGCAGGGCGGCGTAGGACAGCGCCACGACGGTGATCAGCGGCACCGTGATGTTGCGGAACGCATGGAACCAGACCACCCGCCACTGCGACAGGCCTTTGACCCGCGCGGTCGTGACGTATTCCTGGCGGAGCTGCTCGAGCATGAAGCTGCGCGTCATGCGGCTGATGTAGGCGAGGCTGTAGTAGCCGAGGATCAGGGCCGGCAGCGCCAGGTGCGAGAGCGCGTTCCAGAAGATCTCCGTCTCTCCCGCGATCAGCGCGTCGACGGTGATGATGCCCGTGACCGGGGCGACCAGGCCCTCGTAGAAGATGTCGATCCGGCCGGGCCCGGGGGCGATCCCGAGCTTGGCGTAGAAGACGAGCAGGCCGATCAGGCCGAGCCAGTAGACCGGCATCGAATAGCCGACCAGCCCCAGGACGCGCACGAGGTGGTCGGGCCAGCGGCCGCGGCGGACGGCCGCGATCACTCCCGCCGGCACGCCGACCAGGACGCCGATCACGATCGCGGCGGTCGCGAGTTCCAGGGTCGCGGGGAAGACGCGCGCGATGTCGTGCAGCACCGGCCTCGCGGTCAGCACGGATTCGCCCAGGTCGCCGCGGGCCACCTGGCCGACATAGATCGCGAACTGCTGCCACAGCGGCAGGTCGAGGCCGAGCTCGGTCCGCACGCGCTCGTAGACGTCGGCAGGCGCGCGGTCGCCGACCGCAGCGAGGACGGGGTCGATCGGGACCACGCGGCCGATCAGGAACGTGATCAGCAGCAGGCCGAGGAAAGTCAACGCGACCGAGAGCAGCAGGCCCGCGGCGCGCCCGGCGAGCCGGAGCGGCAGCGGGCGCATGCCCGCCGCCGCCCGGCCGCGCAAGGTTGTGAGACCGGTCAACGCTTAGTTCTTGCTGGCTTTCCAGTAGTAATTCGCGTCGAAGGACGGGCCCCAGATCAGCCCGTCGACACCGGCGCGCTCGGCGATCACTTCCGTCTCCTGGAACATGATCGTGAAGGGCGAGTCCTCCATCACCGCGCGCTGGAGCTCCTGGTAGGTCTCTGCCCGCTTCTCCGCGTCGCGCTCGAGCACCGCGGCGGCGGTCTTCTCGGTCAGCTCCGGGATCTCCCAGGCGTTGCGCCACGCCAGCGTCTTCGTCGCCCCGTCGTCGGCGTTATCGGGGTTGGAGGCGAAGGTCTCGGCGTTGGTGTGCGGGTCCTGGTAGTCCGGGCCCCACTGGCCGATATAGATGTCGTGGTTGCGCGCCCGGTACTTGGTCAGCGTCTGCTTGCCGTCGCCGGGAATGATCTCGATCTTGATGCCGGCCTTCGCGGCGCCGGCCTGGATCGCCTGGGCCATGTCCATGGTCGGCGAGGTGTTGCGCACGTCCATGGTCACGGTGAAGCCGTCGGGATAGCCCGCCTCGGTCAGAAGCTGCTTGGCCTTCTCGGGGTCGTAGGAGAACGGCTTGTCGGTGACGGCGCCGAGGAAGCCCTTGGGCAGGAACGCCTGGTGGACCGTGCCCTGGCCGTTCATGATGGTCTGGCGGATGCCGTCATAGTCGACGACGTAGCGCATCGCCTGCCGCACCTCGGGCTTGGCCAGGATCTCGTTCTTCTGGTTCAGGCCGAAATACCAGAGCGTACCCTTCGGGGACTCGACGATGTCGATCGCGTCGTTCGCGCGCAGCGGCTCGAACTGCTCCGGCTGCAGGTCGCGGGCGACGTCGATGTCGCCCTGCTCCAGCAGAAGGCGCTGGGTCGCGGGCTCGGCGATGTGGCGGATGATGACGCGGTTCAGCTTCGGCGCGCCCTGCCAGTAGTCGGGGTTGGCGTCGAGCATCATCAGTTCGCTCGCCTTCCACTGGCGCAGCTTGAACGGGCCCGAACCGGCCGAGTTCGTCCGCAGCCAGCCATAGCCGAAGTCGCCGTCCTTCTCGTGCTCCTTCAGGAGCTTGGAGTCCACGACCGCGGCGATGCTCGAGGTCAGGCAGTACAGCACGAAGGTCGGCGCGTAGGCCTTGTCGGTCTCGATCACGAGCGTGTTGGGATCGGTCGCCCGCACCTTCTCGTCCACGTTCTCGGGCGTGAAGCCGAACTGGGTCAGGATGAAGACCGGCGTCTTGTTCAGCTTGACCGCGCGCTGGAGCGAGTAGGCCGCGTCCTCGGCGGTCACGGGGTTGCCGGAATGGAACTTCATCCCGTCGCGGATCTTGAAGGTGTAGGTCTTGCCGTCGTCGGAGACGGTCCAGCTCTCGGCGATCCGCGGCTCGATCTTGCTGACGTCCTCGACGTCGTAGCTGATCAGGCGGTCATAGACCTGCGCGCCGTATTCGGCGCCGGACAGCTCGAAGATCTCCGCCGGGTCGAGTGTGGTGATGTCGTCGAACTGCCAGGCCATCACGAGGGTGTCCTGGGGCGTCTCGGCGAGGGTGGGAGCCGTGGCGAGCGCGATGAACGCTGCGCCCACGAGGCAGGCGGCGAATTTTTTCATGACCTTGGAAGCCTCCGGTCCATTCTGATTCGTATCCCGCCATCGTGCGACGCGAAATCCTGTTTCCGGAACGTCCCGGCTGGACAGGGGGCCGACTGAATAACGGGTTAACCGGATCATTGGTCCTGGCCGGTGGCGCTGTCAAGCGGAGCGCCCGTCGGCACCGGAGGCGCGCGGCCTATCGCCCGGCGAGCGCGTCGCGGATCGCGTCGCGCAACGCCTCGACGCGGAAGGGTTTCGACAGGACGCGGACGTTCTCCAGCGAGGAGGCGCGCGTCGGGTCGACGTTGCCGGACACGATGATGACCGGGATCGGGTGTCCGTGCGTGATCCGCTCCGCCGCGGAGACGCCGTTGCCGACGCGCAGCTGCACGTCGGCGACGATCAGGTCGGGCACCTCGCGGGACGCGGCGGCGACGGCTGCGCTCTCGGTGTCGACCACCGCGATGACGCGGTGTCCGAGCTCGGACACGATCAGCTCGAGTTCGAGCGCCACCAGGGGTTCGTCCTCGATGATCATGACGCGCCGCACGGCGCGTTGCGACCGGGGCGCGAAGGACTGGTCCGCGGGTCCGCGCGTCAAGGCGTTTCTCTGATGGTTCATGGTGAACGCGATGTCCACGTGGGCTGGCATCCTTCGGTCCGCTCCGGTGGAGAACGGCACGGTGCCCGGCTTGTTCCGGCCTGCCCCCAAAGAGGCCATCCGGACCGTCGGGGTCAAGGCGTCAGATGGGCATATGTCGCGAGCAGAGCCGACAGCGTGACCACCGACACGACCGTGCTGGCCAGGATCGCGGCCGAGGTGCGCTCGACGTATACCCGGTACTGCTGGGCCACCACGAAGGTCAGCGCGCCCGTGGGCAGCCCCGCCAGGATCACGGCCGAGGCGGCCCAGTAGGGGTCGAGCGGGAGCACCCGGAACGCGAGCCACCACGTCAGCAGGGGCTGCCACAGCAGCTTGAGCGCGACGATCCAGCCGATCTCCGCGAGGTCGGCGGCGAGCGGCCGGCCGGCCAGGAACAGGCCGATCGCGAACAGCGCGCAGGGGCCGGCCGAGGCGCCGAGCAGGCTGCCGAGGTTGTCGACCGGCACCGGCACGGCCAAGCCGGCGACCGACCAGGCCATGCCGGCGACGGTGGCCATCACCAGCGGGTTGCGCAGCAGGGCCCTGCCGACGTCCAGCAGGGCGCGGCCGGGGCCGTTCCCGGCACTTTGCACCAGCTCCAGGACCACGACCGCGAGCCCGACCATCACCGCGCTCATGATCACGGTCGCCAGGATCGCGGGCGCCAGCCCCGCCTCGCCGAAGGCGGCGAGGAACAGGGGAATGCCCATATAGCCGGTATTGGCGAAGCAGGCGTTCAGCGCCTGCATGCTCAGCACGGCCGGGCGTTCGCGGTGGAGCAGGAAGCCGATGGCCCAGGCCATGGCGTAGACGGCGAGCATCGCGCCGAGGAAGGCGCCGATGAAGGGCCAGTTCAGGATCTCGACCAGGGGCCGGCGGGCCATGCCGAGAAAGACCACCGGGGGCAGGGCGAAGAAATACACGAAGCGATTGAGCGCTTCCGACGCCGCGTCGCCGAGGATGCGCAGGCGCCCGGCGAGATAGCCGGCGAGGATGATCGCGAATACGGGTATGGCGACGTTGACGACGGCGGACATGGCGCCGGGACATTAGGAGAGGGCGCCGGATCTGTCGAGTTGCACCCGCGCGGGACTGGCGTGCGCCGATGGTGGCCTTGACGGCGCGGCCCCCCGCGGGCAAATACGGCGGAACTCAAGAAAGGGCGGACCCCATGATCGACCACCACAGCGCGCTGATCTACACCATGGTCCTGGTCTCGGCCGCGGACGCCGAGATGACCCAGAACGAGGTGGACACGATCAGCGAGGTCGTGCGCTACCTGCCGATCTTCCGGGACTTCGACCGCGCCCGCATACCCGCGGTCAGCGAAGCCTGCATCGCGCTGATCCAGGACGAGAGCGGGCTGGAGAAGGCGCTGGCCGCGATCTGCGAGGGTCTGCCCCGCAAGCTGCGCGAGACCGCCTACGCGGTCGCCTGCGACGTCGCCGCCTCGGACGGGCGCATCTCGCAGGAGGTGCTGCGCCTCCTGGAACTGCTCCGCCACGAGCTGGAGGTCGACCGCCTCAGCGCCGCCGCGATCGAGCGCGGCGCCCGGGCGCGCCATACCACGCTGTGAGGCGGGCCTCTCTCCCGCCCTGCGGGAGAGAGGGCTTGTTCACATGCCCGGCGGCCCGCCGGGCGGCCTTCCGGGCTGCGGCAGGTCGGAATCCGGTATGGGCCCCGGCCCGGGCGTCGGTCCCGGCGGGTTGCCGGGATCGGGCAGGTCCTCGTTGGGCCGGTAAGGGCCGTCCGGCGGCAGGGGCTGCGGTCTCGGCATGGCGCGGGCTCCTCGTCTCGGGCTTCGCTTGTCGTCCCGTCGCCGTTGAACATGCCGGAACGCCGCCCGGTTCCCGTTCAGCGGTGCGAGAACTCCCAGTAAAGCGCGCGTGCCCGGCGGTAGATCGGGCCCGGCTCGACGCCCCGGTTCTCGATCCGGATCACCGGAAGCACCTTCCCGTAGTTCCCGGTCGAGAAGATCTCATCTGCTTCCAGGACCTCCTCCCAGGTGATGCGCCGCTCGTGGACGGGGACCCCCGCCTCGCGCAGCAGGCCGATCACACGCTGGCGGGTCACGCCGTTGAGGAACGTGCCGTTCCAGGCCGGCGTGTGCGCGGCGCCGTCCTTGCCGATGAAGAGGTTGGCGGTCGCGAACTCGGCGACGTTGCCGATCGGGTCGAGCAGGACCGCGTTCTCGAAGCCGCGCTGGGCGGCTTCCCGCAACGCGATGCCGGCGTTCGGGTACAGGGCCGAGGCCTTGGCCTCGACGACGGCCGTTCCGGGCAGCGGGCGGCGGCGGCTCGACAGGCAGGCCCCGAAGCCGTCGGGGCTCGGCATCGGGCTCTCGTGCACGGTCAGCGCGAAGGCGGTCGAGGCCGGGTCGGGCGCCACCCAGCCGGATTCCGCGAAGAACATCGGCCGGATGTAGAGGTCGGACCCCGGCGCGAAGTGCTGGACGCCGTCGAGGGCCAGTTCCTCGATCTCGCCGGCCGTCACCATCGGCGCCAGCCCCATCGCGTTGGCCGACTGGACCGCGCGCTGGCAGTGCAGGTCGAGGTCGGGCGTCACCCCCTCGAAGGCGCGCGCGCCGTCGAAGACGATGGAGGACATCCAGAACGAGTGGGTCATGGGACCGGCGATGCCCGGGTTGCCTTCGAGCCATTGGCCCTTGAAGAAGGTGAGAGACCGACCGGCCATGAGATCTGACTCCGTTCATGTCTGAGGGTGGGTGGGCCGCTTCCGGCCCGTCACGTCCCGCGGCGACCGCCGCACGGCAGCACCAGAGAGCGCGGCCGCTTGGCCGCCCCTCGGATCGGGCATGGGGATGTCAATGACGCCATGCGACGTGGCGCCGGTCAAGGAACAATCGCCTAATCCGGGCCGTCGGCCGTAGCCGGGCGGAACGGCCGCGCCGACCCTATACCTACTGGCTAGCCCAGATGATGCGCGCCATCCAGGCGATCTCCTCCATGGCGAGCATCCGGCCCTCATGCAGGGGATTGATGGACTGCAGCTCGATCCGCGTCGCGGTCTGCCGGGCGAGCAGCTTGGCCATCACCTCGCCGGCCCGGGTCCTGACCACCACGCGGTCGCCGCGGCGGATGCTGGTCGAGGGCGAGACGACGATGATGTCGCCGTCGCGGTAGACCGGGTCCATGCTGTCGCCGCTGACCTCGAGCGCGTAGGCGTGCGGGTCGCCGATATGGGGGAAGGCCAGCTCGTCCCAGCCGCTGCCGACGGGATACCCGGCATCGTCGAAGAAGCCGGCGCTGCCCGCCTGCGCATAGCCGATGACGGGGATGCGCTGCATCTGCGCGCGGGCCGGCGTCTCGGAGGTCAGGCCGACGAAATCGGCGAAGCTGCTGCCCGTCGCCTCCAGGATCTTCGCGATGCTCTCGGTCGAGGGCCAGCGCAGCTTGCCGTCCGTCGAGGTCCGCTTGCTGCGGTTGAAGGTCGTCGGGTCCAGGCCCGCCTTCCGGGCAAGGCCCGAGGCCGACAGACCATGGGTCTGGGCCAGGCGGTCGATTGCCCGCCAGATGTCGGCATGTTTCAACATGGGAACATGGTCACATAAGACGGTCTCGGTTTCCCTAGGAACATGTTCATAAACTACCTTGACATAAAGGGGTAGATTGGAACATAAGTGGAACCACGAGCCATGCGGCGCTACCGCCGCGGCAGTTTCCCCCAGCGAAGACACCGAGGAGGCGAGTCTTGGCCAGAGACCGGATCATTCCCCGTCCCTACGCCCAGCCGGCCGGCATCCCGTTCGCGACCTCGGAGGAGGCATGGTTCTGGTTCATCCAGGCCAACGAGGCGAAGGCGGCCGGCGCGCGGGTCTCCGCGGGGCTCGCCCTGGTCCAGCGGCCCTGCGAACCGGTCGACCTGCTGCGCGTGGTCGACCGCCTGTACCGCCAGCGCGCGCTGATCCGCGACCATCTCCACGTGCTCGCCCATTACGGGCGGCGCAGCAGCGCCCCCGACCCGAGATGCCGGCGCGAGGAGCGCGCCTGCACCTTGTGGCGCGAAGCCTTCGCCCGGATCGATCCCGTGCTGCGCGACAAGGGGATCGTCCAGTGATCGCCGGCGGTTCCGGGGACCTGGCGCCGGAAGCCTGGGTCGTCTTCTGCGGCGAGGCGGAATTGTGGTGGCTGCGCCTGCTGCGGCCGGGCTTCCGGCACTGCTTCGCGGTGCTGCGCGACGGCGGCCGGTGGATCACCGTGGACCCGCTCTCCTCCCACACGGAGGTGGCGGTCCAGCCGGCGCCAGCGGATTTCGACCTGCCGGGCTTCCTGGCAGGCCGCGGCCACGCGGTGGTCCGCGCGCCGGTCCGGCGCGGCCACGGGCGTCCGGCGCCCTGGGGCCTCTTCACCTGCGTCGAGGCGGTCAAGCGCGTCATCGGGCTGCACGACCGCCGCATCGTCACCCCCTGGCAGCTCCACCGGCACCTCGCGGCGATGCACGCCGCGCCCGGCGGCGCCGGCAGGCCCTGAACCCGAGACCCGAGGAGGCGAAGCGATGGCGAAACTGTTCTCCATGCCCAAGGTGCCCCAGCCTACCGCCGCGCCGGCCCCTTCGGCCACCCGGCCGGCCCCCGATCCGGCCCCCGTTCCCGCCCCCGAACCCCCCGGGACGCCCGATCCTCCGCCCCAGCCCGGGCCGGAACCCGGCCGGGCCGACGGGCCGGGCGGGGACGCGCCGCCCGTCCCGCGCCTGATCGCGCGCGAGCGCGGCCGCGTCGGCACCGTCGCGACCTCCTGGCGCGGCGTCCTGGCCGCCAATGGCGGCCTGCCCCGCCGCAAGAACCTGCTGGGAGAATAGGGATGGCCGCGGACGCGACGGATGACGGGCCGCGCGCCCTGATGGAGCGGTTCGCCGCCGCGCAGGCGCGCCGCGCTCCGTGGGAGGGGCTGTGGCGGGAATGCTACGAGTTCGCCTTGCCCCAGGGCGGGATGCAGCAGGGCGGCGGGGTGCGCCGGGGCGAGCGAATCTTCGACGGCACGGCGGCCGACGCGGTCGACCAGCTCGCCGCCAGCCTGCTGGCGCAGCTGACGCCGCCCTGGTCGCGCTGGTTCGGCTTCGCCCCCGGCGCGGAGCTGGAGCCGGCCGAGCGCGCGGCCCTGTCGCCCCATCTCGAACGCGCGGCGCGCATCCTCCAGTCCCATCTCGACCGCTCCAACTTCGCGGTCGAGATCCACCAGTGCTATCTGGACCTGGTGACGGTCGGGACCGCCTGCCTGCTGTTCGAGGAGGCCGCGCCCGGCGAGCCGTCGAGCTTCCGCTTCGCCGCCGTGCCGATCTTCGAGGCCGCCTTCGAGGAGGGGCCCGACGGGCGGCTCGACGGCACGTTCCGGCGTAGCGAGATGACGCTGGCCCAGATCGGGCGCCGTTTCGGCGCCGGCAGCCTGCCGCCCGACGCGCTGGCGGCCGGCGAGCGCGACCCGCAGGCGCGCCTGCTGGTGGTCGAGGCGGTCCTGCCCGACGGTCCCGCCTGGCGCTACACGGTCCTGCTGGACTGGGGCGGCTCGCCCGCGGTGCTGGCCGAGGGCCGCTTCGCGCGCTCGCCCTTCATGAGCTTCCGCTGGCTGAAGGCGCCGGGCGAGATCTATGGCCGCTCGCCGGTGATGAAGGCGCTGCCGGACATCCGCACCGCGAACAAGGTGGTGGAGCTGGTGCTGAAGAATGCCTCGATCGCCGTCACCGGCATCTGGCAGGCGGACGACGACGGCGTGCTGAACCCGGCCATGGTGCGGCTGGTGCCGGGCGCGATCATCCCGAAGGCGGTGGGTTCCGGCGGGCTGACGCCGCTGGCGGCGCCGGGGCGCTTCGACGTCTCCCAGCTCGTGCTGGACGACCTGCGGGCGCGCATCCGCCATGCCCTGCTGGTCGACCGGCTGGCTCCGGTCGAGGACGCGCGCATGACCGCGACCGAGGTGCTGGAGCGGGCGGCCGAAATGGCCCGCCTGCTCGGCGCCACCTACGGCCGGCTCCAGTCGGAGCTGCTGACGCCGGTGGTGACGCGCGCCGTCGCCATCCTGCGCCGCCGCGGCGAGTTCCCGGACATCGCCGTGGACGGCCGGCTGGTCGAGCTGCAGTACCGCTCGCCGCTCGCCCAGGCGCAGGCACAGCGCGACGTCCAGGCCACGCTGCAATGGCTGGAGACGGCCGCGTCGCTCGGCCCCGGGGGCGCGGACGCGATCGACGCCGCGGCGGCCGTGCGCTGGCTCGGCATGCGGCTCGGCGTGCCCGCCGAGCTGGTCCGGCCCGCCGGTCCCGGCCTCGCTTCCACCCATTCCCCCACCGAAGGCCCTACAGGAGGAGACGTATCATGACCGATCCCAATGCTTCCCCGCCGGATGCTCCCCCGGTGCAGGTCCCCGAACGGTTCCTGGACCCCGAGACCGGCGCCGTCCGCGTCGACGCGCTGCTGGCGGCGTATCTGGAACTCGAAGCG
>NZ_DASYHS010000210.1:0-6854 GCF_035998295.1 Arenibaculum sp.
GTCGCCGGCGGCGAGCGGCACGGTGCCGTCGCCCCTGCGCAGGCTCACCGCCCCCGGCCCGGCGTCCAGGGTCACGGGCCCGGTGTTGGCGGCCGAGGCCAGGAACCAGAACTCCATGCCGTCGACGTAGCGGGCCACCGAGGGGGCGTGGGCGATCACGATCGCGTCCGCGGTGCCGACTGCGGCGGGCATGCCGCCGCCGAAGCGCGCCCAGTCGGCATCGCCGGCCGGGCAGTAGACCCGCTTGAGGCCGGCGGCGAAGTTGACGAGCGCGTTGGCGTTGGAGGAGCGGATGGGCGAGCGGGCCAGGGTCTGGGGCGGGCCGGCATTGACGGTGCCGTCGCCGATCTCCCAGGCGGAGCCGTCCTCGTTCTCGATCACGTAGCGGGCGGTGGCGCCGGCGCCGAACTCGTCGACGAAGCCGCGCCGCCCGGTGGGCGGGGCCAGCAGCTCGATCGGGCCGGTGCCGGTGGTGGTGGAGGTCTGCTCGACGCGGTTGCCGATGCTCATCTCTGTCTCACAATGCCTGGATGATGCTGAAGGACTTCGCGAACAGGGCGGCGTTCGACTGCTCGATCGGGGAGCAGTCCAGCAGCTCGCCGAGGATCGCCTCCGTCGGTTCGTGGCCGCCGCCGGGGTCGGGGGAGAACAGAAGCTGGCCCCGCAGGCCCACGACCCGCGACAGCTCCTCGAACGTCTCCTTCGCCTCGGCGCGGGTCAGGGCCGGGAAGCCGAGATTGACGCGCCGGCGGCGATGCCGCAGGTCCTTCAGCCGGATGCCCGAGCGCGGCGCGGTGGTCACGATCGTGGCGTCGTCCCACAGGCTGCCCCAGCCATAGGCGAAGCTGTTCTCCGGGCGGACCGCCGGCCCGGCCCAGGCACGGCCGAGATCGACGAAGCCGACGGCGCCCAGCGAGGGCGCATCGAGATCGAACCGCCACCAGCGCGCGACGACCGGCGCATCCAGCCACAGCAGCGTCAGGCCGTAGCCGCGCGCGACCCGGCAGGCGAGCGGCCCGGTGTCGAGCAGCGCGCCGGTGCCCGGGGCGTCGAGGTCGAGGCGGTGCCGCACCGTGTCGGCCGGCGCGAGATGCCCGACCGGCTCCCCGCGGCCGTCGATGCCGCCGGCGTCATGCGGCTGGAGCAGCGCCAGCACGCCGACCTCGCGCGGCTGGCCGAAATCGACGATCCCGTGGACCGCGGTGCTGGTCGCGCGCCACCGCCGCTGCGCGATCGGCTCGGCCAGGTTGGTCGCGGGCAGCGTCAGCGGACCGGCCGAGCCCGCCATGCGGGTCTCAGGCTGGTCGACCCAGTTGATGTAGGACAGTCTTGGCATGGGTCACCCGAACACGGTGAGGGAGACGGAGCGCTCGTCGCAGCGCTCGGAGATCGCGACGACCCGGACCGGCCGGTCCGCGCCGATGCCGTGGCGCGGCCAGGTCAGCGTCACGCAGTCGTCGAGGCCGATCTCGTGGCCGAACGTGCGGACGGGGACGCGGAACAGGTTCCGCCCCGGCGGGTAGAGCGCGATCAGGTGGTCGGCCAGCGCCTGGGCATCGGCCGCCTCGTCGAACAGGGACGGCAGCGGTGCCGGTGCGGTCGACTGCTGGTGCCGGACCGCGGCCGCGTGGTTGTAGGCGGCGACGAACCGGTATTCCTGCTGCAGGAAGGCGACGTCGGCGCCGGCGGCGAAGTCCCGGTCCTGGACCGTCCAGTTCCGCCGGTACCCGACCACGCGGCGCCGGTTCGGCGGGTCGATGCTGTCCGGCAGGCGCAGCCGCTCGATCTCGCCGGCGACCTCGGACGGGCCGATGCGGATGTCGGACGGCACCGGCGGCATCAGCCGCCCGACCGCGATCCGGCCGTCGCGGCGCGCGCCCCAGTAGCCGGCGCAATGGGCCATGACCGCCGTGCAGCCGGCGGCGACCGTCGACGGCTCGGACACGTGCCAGCCGATCGTGCCCGGCAGCGCCGCGGACAGGGCGTCGAAGGCGTCCCCGTCGATCAGCCCGGCCCCGATGGCGCCGCGGTCGACCAGGATGCGCCGGACGATGCCGGCGGTGTCGGCGAGGTATCCGCCCTCGGCGTCACCCTCGACATCCGCCGTGACCAGGCCCTGGCCGCCCAGGAAGGCCACCCTGAACAGGCCGCGGGCGAGGCAGGTGTGGAAGGTTCCGGGCGCGATGCCGGCCGCGACCAGCGAAGCGAAGTCGGGATGGTCGATGCCGGCGGCGGCGAGCGGCGCGCCGCGGTCGCGGACCGCGAGCACCGCCCGTATCGCCCGGTCGTGGACCTGGAACACCAGGTTGGCCGGATCGATCAGCACCGGTCGGAGATTGCGGCACAGCCCGTAGCTCTGCGGCACCGGCCGGCCCTCGACCTCCGGCGACCCGCCGAGCCCGCCGCTGCCGTCATAGAGGACCGGCTGGATCGGCACGTCCAGCAGGTAGCCGTTGTCGCGCAGGCCGATGCGCAGGCGCTGCTCGTCCGCCCACCAGCCGGTGCCGGCACCCCGGAAGACGAGCCGGCGCTCGGACAGCGGCCGGCTCGGCCGCAGCAGGTGGACCTCGATCGGCCGGCCGTCGACCGCCAGCCGGCGCGGCAGGTCGTCATAGACGCCGTCGCCGTTCTCGATGTCGATCTCGCCCAGGCCGAGCGCGATGCGCCGGTCGTTCTCGGGGGTCAGCGGGATGGCCCTGTCGATGGTCAGCGGCACCGTCGCCCGGCCTTCGTAATGGGTGTCGGCCGGCTCGTCGGTCGGGCGGCTCGTGAAGCCGGCGTCGGAGAAGTGCAGCGCCGTCGTGGCGCTGAGCCCGCCGGCCGACGGGCTGGTGCCCGCAGCCAGCGCCGCGGCGACGGGGATGCCGGTGGAGCGCACCGTGCCGTCGCCGGCATAGGCGGTCAGGGTGACGAGATAGACGAGCCCGTCCGAGGTGCCGGTTCCCGGGGCCGTCGACCAGAAGGCGGCCGGGCTGCCGAGGACGACGCCGGAGGCGGTGCCGGTCGGAGCCGCGACCAGCGTCGCCGCCGGCACCCCGGATGCCGTCGCCGATCCGGCACCTGCCGGAGCGACGACGAGGTCGACCGCCGGCGCGCCGGCGGCACCTGGCGGCAGGCCGGGTGCCGAGACGGCCAGGGCGACGGTGCCAGGCGCGCCGAGTGCCGCGAGCGAGGCGATGCCGACAGTCGCGAGCGTGCGGTTCACCGCCGCCGTGGCCGCGGCCAGCGTCGAGGAGACGGAGGTCGCGGTGGGTCCGACCGAGCGCATGGATCAGATCCTGAAGATCTTGTTGGCGCCGTCGTCCCACGGCACCAGCACGGTGCCGCCATGGGGCGCGAAGGGCAGGCCGGTCGCCTGGTCGATCCACAGGATCAGCCGGCTGGTCGCCGCGTCCCCGGTCCACTGGTAGAGGACGATCGCCTCCACGCTCGATCCGGACACGCCGGTGAAGCTGGCATCCGCGGCGTCGAACGCCCCGTCGGCGACGCTCTTGCCCGACAGGACGGCCGGCGTGCCGACGACTGCGGCGGAGACGGAAGAGAAGAACTCGTGCGCCGCGTCGAAGCCGGCGACACCCGTGTCGATCAGCGCCACGCGGATCTCGTCCGCCAGCAGATCGACCTTCTTCGTCAGGAAGCCTTCCTTGGCTTTCGGGTACATCTGGTTCATGGGATTCCTACGCCACCAGTGAAGCTTGGGTCTGCCGGTCGATCGCACGCTCGACCTTGCGGGTTTCGGCCGTGTTGTCCTCGACCGCGTTCTCGACCCGGCGTGCGCCTTCGGCCGCGGTCGCGATCTGTGCGTTCATCAGGCGCTCCTGCTCGCTTCGAAGCGCCTTCAGTTCGGCCGCGATCGCCTCGAGCCTCGTCTCGACGCCGCGGTCGTTGGCTGCCGCCGCCGCGCGGGGGAGCGGCGGCAGCGGCACCGCCTGCGTCACGCGCATCGAGACGTCGTGCGGCAGGATCTCCTCCCCGCCGCGCAGGCGGATCAGCTCCGGCCCCTTCTCGCCGACCCAGGCCCAGCCCGGGGAGGCCGAGGACGTGCCGGCGGCGAAGCCGCGGATGTCGAGCACGGCGCGCTGCAGCTGATCGAAGGCGGCCGGCAGGTTGGTCCAGGAGATCTGCGATATCGCGTCGCGCAGTTCGGGGGTGATCCCCGCGAGCTGCAGGGCGGCGTCGCGCACGAAGCTGGAGACGATCGAGACGTAGTCGTTGATGCCGAAGGACTGGGCCTTGTTGACCGACCCGATCCGGTAGCCCGATCCGTATTTGGTCGAGGCGAAGACCGCGGCGTCGGTGGGCAGCGTGCCGCCGGTGATCGCCGTCAGCTGTTGCGCGAAGCCCGACAGGATCACGCGGAGTTGGTCCGCCCGGTCGAACTGGGCGCTGCCGCGGTCCGAAGCGGTCCCGGTCACGGCCCCGGTCATGGTCTTGAACATCTGGACCGCCAGTTCCTGGTTGCCGGTGGCTCCGGCCGCCCGGACGCCGCCGATCTGGCCGGCGAGATTGGCCGCCGCCCCGCGGGCCGTCGCCGCCCGGGCGTCGATCTGTGCCTGCCGGGCCTGGCGGGCGGCCTCTTCGGCTTCCTTTCGCTGGCGTTCCAGGCGCTCCTGCTGCTGGACCTGCAGGAAGTCCTCCAGCAGCGAGGCGATCTTGCTGTTGCCGGCCGCGATCTGCTCGGCGATCGTCCTTTCGCCGGCCGAAACGCCCGCCAACTGGGAGAGCTGCTCGACCGACACCGTGGACTGCCCCTTGAGCACCCCGTCGATGATACCGAGCGTCTGAAGCTGCCCGCGCAGGATCTCGGCGTTCGGTCCCTCGGGGTTGGCCAGTTCGTCGCGGATCTTGCGCAGCAGCTCGGCCTGGATGTGCAGGACGTCGGCCTGGGTCTGCTGCCGGCCGGCCTCGCCGCCGGCGACGACCCCGGCATCGCGCAGGACCTGCATGACGCGGTCGAAATCGGTCGCGTAGGCCGTGGTCGAGCCGTTGTAAGCCATGCTCGCTTCCAGCAGCTGCTGGCCGAGCTGCGGCAACCGCTGCATTGCGGCCTGGTCGCCGGCGAGGGCGGCCGACGCGGTCTGGTCGAACTGGCCGCGCTGCTCGGCCAGCCTGTCGCGGGCGGAGAGCGTCGACAGGTTCCCCGTGCGCAGCTGGTGGACCGCTTCCTGCAGTGTGCGGGCGAGGTTCCGGAACGCTTCCGCGGCCTGGCGGGCGGTGCTTTCGGCCGAGGCCGAGAGCTGGATCTGGGCGTCGATCTCCTTCGCGGCCGACTGGCCCAGTTCGCGCAGCTTGGCTTCGAGCAGGTCGGCCAGGTGCACGGCCTGCCCGAGGCCTTCGATCTGCTCGGCCGAAAGCCCTTCGAAGAAGCGCTTCAGCTCCAGGGCGTTCAGGTGGCGCACGCGGTCGAGATCGGCCTCGGCGTCGATCGCCTCGCGGATGCGCTGCCGGTGCGCCTCCTCCAGGTTCTGGAAGGCGAGTTCGGCATCGTTCTCGAAGGCGAGGATCGCGTCCTCGATCCCCTTCGCGAAGTCGTCCTTGATCCTCTGCCGGGCCTTGTCGAAGCTGTCGGCCAGCAGGTCGGTGTCGAGCCCGAGTTCCTTGGCCTGCGAGGAGAGCTGCTGGAACTGCCGCGTCAGGTCGGCCAGCATCTTGCTGACGCCCGTCATCGGCTCGCCGGCCAGGGCGTAGAACTGCTCCATCGCCGGGACCAGCTGTGCGATCCGCTGCTGGCGCTCGACCTCCTTGCGGTCGCGTTCGGCCCGCCGCTGGGCGGATTTTCCGATCAGCCCGCCTGCGACGCCTGCGATGGCGGCGATGCCAATTCCGATGGGTCCCGCGCCAAGGGCAGCCGCCGCGATCCCGCCCGACAGCCCACCCATGATCGGTGATCCGGATTGGTACCCCACTAGGCCACCGGCCAGAGCACCGCCGGCGCCGGGCAACGCCCCGATGAAGGCGTTGCCGGCACCCGTCAGCATGACGTCACCGGCCACCGCTTCCGGAATGACCCCGACCGCGGATTTCGACAGGCCGAGCGCCTGCCCAACCGAGCTGGTTGCGAAGGAGCCCCCAAGCTTCGTCAGCCCGGCGCTTCCCAATCCGCTTGCCCCGAAACCGCCGCCACCTCCGGGCAGTCCCAGCGATGCCAGGGTGCTGCCACCGACCCCGGCGGTCTGCAGGACGGCGCCGACCACCGGCTGGAACACCAGCATCGTCACCAGCTCTGCGGCGAGCCGGGCGAAGATGCCTTTGATCGTATCGGCGAAATCGGCAAAGCCCTTCCGGTTGCCCGAGAAGATGTTCTCGAAGGCCGTGGTGAAGGCGCCCTCGATGCCGCGGAGCGCGTCCTTGAACGGCTGCATCAGCTGGTCTCGACGGGCCTGAGCCTGCTGGTACTGCTGCTCCGCCTGATCCGCGTCTCTGAGCAGGTCGATGTAGTGGGCGTAGGCCGCCTTGAACTCGTCGGTGCCCTCCGTCGCCTCGCGCAGGGCCAGGGCATGCGCCCGGATCGCCAGCTCCGCCTCGCGGACGGCTTCCGGCCCCTCGGCGACCGCGCGGGTGAGCGCCTTGTTGGCCTCGATCGCCTGCCGGATATCGGACGTGGTTTCGTCCCGGATCTGCTTGACCACCGCGGCTTCCTGGCGCATCAGCGCCGTGCGGGTCGCGGTCCCTTCCGCCGCCGAGCGCGCGTCCGCCGCAGCGACCTCGTTGTCGATGGCCGCCTGGCGCATGGCGGCCTCGCCCTGCCCGGCCGCCTCGGCCAGACGCTCCTGGGCCGTTGCCTGCAAGTCGAGCTGATGCGTCAGCTGCGTGAGCGCCTGGGTATGGGCGGCGGTCGCCAGGGCCTCGGCAGC
>NZ_DASYHS010000282.1:0-6285 GCF_035998295.1 Arenibaculum sp.
GTCTGCGGCGTCGGCTTCTACAAGAAGTAGGCCGGCATCGTCGGGATGAACCAGAAGGCGGGCGCGGGGCCGCCCACCACGGGAGGGAGCGTCATGAACGAGAACCTACGCCTGTCGAACTGGCGCATCTCAGCCAAAATACTCCTCGTACCCGCACTCGGGCTGGCGGCCATGCTCGGGACCGCCAGCTTCGGCGGCTATGTCCAGCATGGACAGCAGCAGGTTCTGCGGAGCCTGACCGCGGACGTCTTCGAGGACGCACGCGTGATCGGGGAACTCCGGGCCGACCTGTCGGCCCTTCATGCCGACCTCTACCGCATCATGGGCGTGGCCGCCAACCACAGCGACGGCGGCCAGCTCGAAAAGGAACTGGAAAAGCTCCACGGCCATCTCGACGCGGTGGGGGCTTCCGCCCTCCCGCTCAGGGCGGTGGCGCTCGACCCCGCCACGCTCGCGGTCTACGGCATCGGGACGCAAGCCGACGGTCCGGGCGCGACGGAGGCGGCCGACGCGATCCGGGCCGAACTGGCGGGATACGGGGAGTCCGCCCGCCAGGTCACCGACATGGTGGCCGTGGACACTGCCACCGCCATGGTCTTCATGTTCGCCACGGAGGAGATCTACGCCAGGCTCCTCGATCAGCTCGCAAACCTGGAGGGGCGGACGAAGGCGGTCTCGCAGGAAGCATCCTCGGCTGCCCAGGATCGCTCGGAAACCGCGACCCTCGCCTTCTTCATCGCCGCCGTGGTGGCCGCCCTCCTGACCACGGGGCTGGGCCTCGCCGTCGCCGGCGCGATCAGCCGCCCGGTGCGAGGGTTGACCCGCTCGATGGAGGCGTTGGCCGGCGGCACGATCGGGATCGATGTGCCCTTTGCCGACCGTCGCGACGAGATCGGAGCCATGGCACGGGCGCTGGCGGTGTTCCGGGACAACGCGGCCGAGCAAAGCCGCCTGGAGGCGGCCCAGGCGGACGAGCAGCGCGCCAAGGAAGCGCGGACCGCGGCGATCGACCGCCTTCTCCGCGAGTTCGGCGACAAGTCCTCCTCCGCGCTGGCGGAGGTCGCGGCGGCCGGCGACGAGATGCGCCACGCGGCCGACCAGATGGCGGCAGTGGCGGAGCAGACGGCCAAGCAGTCCCAGGCCGTCGTCGCAGCGTCCGACGCCACGTCCGGCAACGTCCAGACCGTCGCCTCGGCGACCGAGGAACTCGCCTACTCGATCCAGGAGATCGGCCAGCGGGTTCATCAATCGGCGCAGATCGCACAGCGTGCCGTGGACGAAACCGAGCGCTCCGGGAACAGCGTGCAGGCCCTCTCGAACGCGGCCCAGCGCATCGGCGAGGTCGTGGATCTCATCCAGACGATCGCCGGGCAGACGAACCTGCTGGCGCTGAACGCCACGATCGAGGCCGCCCGGGCGGGCGAGGCCGGCAAGGGCTTCGCCGTCGTCGCCTCCGAGGTCAAAGGCCTCGCCAACCAGACCGCACGGGCCACCGATGAGATTTCGGCCCAGATCGCCGACATCCAGGCGGCCAGCAAGGCCATGGTGGACGCCATCGGCGGGATCACCACGACCATCCGGGAGATGAACCAGATCGCCGCCACGATCGCTTCGGCCGTCGAAGAGCAGTCCGCCGCCACGAAGGAGATCTCGCGCAACGTCCAGGGAGCGGCGGCCGGGACGCAGCAGGTGGCAGACAACATCGGCGGGGTCTCGGCCGCTGCGGACGAGACCGGCCGAACCGCGGTCGGCGTGCTCTCTTCCGCCGACCGCCTGGCCCGGCAGAGCGTGTCCCTGCAGCACGAGGTGAGCGCGTTCCTGGCGGCCATCAAAGCCGCTTAGCGGTGCAAGCCACCCCCGAGAGCGGATGCCGGGCGGAACTCCGCCCGGCATCCGTCGCGGCAGGGGCCTGCCCCGGCGTTCAGGAGACGAACGCGGCCGCCTGGAACACGGGCGAGGCCGGGACGGCGAGATCGGCGATGATGCTGAAGTGGTCGTGCCGGGCAGGAACCAGCAGGGTGTCGGATGCCCCCTTCCCGCGCCGGTGTCGGTAGAAGGCGAAGGTCTGTTCGACGAAGGCGTCGGTCTCCGCACCGCCGACCGCCAGCAGGAAGGGGACGTCCGTGGGCGTCGGAGCGAGCAGCGGGCTCGAGGCGACCGCAGCGTTGGCGTCGAGCCCGATGGCGTCGCCCTGCGGCGTCCCGACCAGGGGGCGAAGATCGTACAGCCCGCTCAGTGCCACGACCGCGTCGACCCGGATCCCGCCGGCCGCGCCGACCGCCGCGAGGTGGGCGCCCGCGGAGTTGCCGGTGAGGACCAGCGGCCGTCCGGGCGCGAACGTGGCGGCCTGCGCCGCCACCCAGGCGACGGCGCGATGCGCGCTAGCCACGATGTCCCGAAGCGTGACGCGCGGTGCGAGCGGGTATTCCACATTCACCCAGGCAAGGCCAGCCGCGGCATAGGCGGGAGCCATGAAGCGCCGCTGCTCCTTCGCCCCGCCGCGCCAGTAGCCGCCGTGGAAGAACACGACCGTGCCGCGCGGCGTGCCGTCGGGAAGGTGCAGGTCGAGGCGTTCATCCGGATCGGGGCCATAGGGAAGGTCAAGGCGGGCGCCGGATACCGGCACGGCCGCGCTGGCCGCCGCATAGCCCAGCAGGGTGTGCTCGCTGCCGGGGGCGGCGGCATCGACGTCGTACGGGTTCGCGGTCATGCGATCACCTCCCTGGGAATTTCGGCGGCGAGGCCGATGAGCTGGTCGAACCGCGCCCGATCGTCCTGAAGCGCCCGGCTGGGACCGTCATAGGCGATGCGGCCTTCCTTCATCACGATCGTGCGCTCGGCGAAGGCGAGCGCCATGCCGACCTTCTGCTCGACGAGGATGATGGCGGTCGTCCCGTCCCGCCGGATCGCGCCCAGCGCCGCGACCAGCTGCTCGACGATGACCGGTGCCAGCCCCTCCGAAGGCTCGTCGAGGAGCAGCAGCGAAGGGTTGCCGACCAGGGCCCGCGCGATGGCCAGCATCTGCTGCTCGCCACCGGAGAGCTGGTTCCCGAGATTGCCGATGCGCTCGCGCAGGCGCGGGAACAGCTCGTAGGCGGCTTCCACCGTCCAGCGGCCCCGGCGCACGGCGATCTCCATGTTCTCCCGGACGCTCAGCGACGGGAAGATCTCGCGCTGCTGCGGCACAAGCCCGATGCCGGCCCTCGCGCGCCGGTTGGCCGGCCAAGCGGTGATGTCGGTTCCGGCGAAGAGGATCCGGCCCCGGTGCAGCGTGGCGCGGCCGGCGATCGCCGAGAGCAGCGTCGTCTTGCCGACGCCGTTGCGGCCGATCACGGCCACGCTGCCGGCCGCCTGCAGCTCCAGGCCGACGTCCTCCAGCACGACCATCTCGTCGTAGCCGGCGTGGACTCCCTCGACGGACAGCAGGGGCAATGCGGCGGTCATGCGGCCTCTCCGAAATAGATCGTCTTGACCTCGGGGTCGCGCGCGATCTCGTCCGGCGCGCCGTGGGCGTAGACGGCCCCCGAGACGAGGACGGTGATCTCGCGGGCGAACCGGAAGACCAGGTCCATGTCATGGTCGATCAGGAGGATGGCGATGTCGGACTCGAGTGCCGCCAGGCAGTCGAGGATCAGGTCGGTTTCGAGCGACGGCACGCCGGCGGCCGGCTCGTCGAGCAGCAGCACCCGCGGCTTCAGCGCGAGCGCGATCGCGAGCTCGACCAGCCTCCGGCGGCCATAGGACAGGTGGACAATCGGCGTCAGGGCATGCGGGCCCAGGCCCACGCGCTCCAGCAGCAGATGCGCCTCGTCGAAGGCGGCGTCGAAGCGGACCAGCGGTCGCCAGAACACGCGCGCCAAGCCGTCGCGCTCGGCGATCGCCATGACGACGTTCTCGACCGCCGACATGGTCGGGAAGAGCTGGCTGATCTGGAACGTCCGCACGATGCCGCGCTTCACCCGCTGCCCCTGCGACAGCCGGGTGACGTCGATCCCGTTCAGGCGGACCGACCCCGAGGAGGGGGCGAGCACGCCGGTGATCAGGTTGATCAGCGTCGTCTTTCCGGCGCCGTTCGGGCCGATGAGCGCGTGGCGCGCGCCAGCGTCGAGACGAAGATCGACGCTCTGCGCCACCTTGAGGCCGCCGAAGCTCAGCGATATCCCGTGGAGTTCGAGAATGCCGGTCATTGGCGGGCCCTCCCGGAACGGCGCGCGACCTGCCGCTCAATCGTCGGCAGCAGGCCGCCGCGGGCGAACAGGACGATCAGAATGAGGGCGACCCCGAGGCCGAACTCCCAGAATTCCGGCGAAACGTTCGCGAGATAGTGCTCGATCACGGCGTAGAGGGTCGCACCGGTCATGGCGCCGTAAGGACGCGCCAGCCCGGCGATCGCGAGCATGACCATGACCCCGCCCGACCGCTCGAAGCTCAACACGTCCAGCGTCACATAGGCGTTCACCTGGGCGAAGAGCGCGCCGGAGATGCCGGCCAGCAGCGCCGAGACGCTGTAGACGGCCAGGAGGTGCCCGAACACAGGCGTGCCGACGGCCTCCATCCGCCGGCGGTTGTCCCGTATCCCGCGCAGCGTCTGGCCGAACGGGGACGCCGTCAGCCGGCGCACGAAGACGAAGCAGACCAGCAGCACCGCGGCCGCGTAGAGAAGCTGCGTCTTGCCGGAGAAGTCGAACGCCACGGTTCCGAACAGGGGCGCCGGGTCGATGCCGCTGAGCCCGTCGAAGCCGCCGGTCAGGTCCGAACGGTAGTTGGCGAGTTCCAGCAGCATGGCGGAGGTCGCAAGCGTCAGCATCAGCAGCGGCAGGCCGCTGTAACGCAGCAGCAGCAGGCCCGACAGGACCCCGACGGCGCCCGCCACGGCCCCGCCCGCGGCCAGGGCCGTCAGCGGTTCGCGCCAGCCGAGATGGACGTTCAGCATGCCGACCGTATAGGCGCCGAGGCCGAAGAACGCCGCATGGCCGAGCGTGACGATGCCG
Organism: Arenibaculum sp.; assembly: GCF_035998295.1. Taxonomy (NCBI): domain Bacteria; kingdom Pseudomonadati; phylum Pseudomonadota; class Alphaproteobacteria; order Rhodospirillales; family Azospirillaceae; genus Arenibaculum; species Arenibaculum sp. The sequence goes on from NZ_DASYHS010000282.1 coordinate 4,992, forward strand.
GCATGGCCGAGCACGAGATCGAGCGACAGGGCGAACAGGATCAGCACCAGCACCTGGGCGGCGAAAGGGGCCTGTCCGGGCCAGAGCAGGTAGACGAGGGCGATCACCGTCCAGGGGATGAGGTCGACCGGACCCAGCCGGAGCGCGCCCGGCCGCTGCGCGCGGGAGGCGGCCGCGAGCGGGCCTTTGCCGAAGCCGGGAACGGCGGCGGCAGGGACGGTGGTGGGGACGGTGGTGGGGACGGTGGTGGAAACGGCGGCTTGCTCGGTCATGGCGTGCTCGCTCGGGTGAAGAAGCCGTTGGGTCTGACCAGCAGCAGCACCACCGCGATGCCGTACATGAAGAAGGCTCCGGCTTGCGGGAGGAAATAGCGGCCGGCGTTCTCGCCCACGCCGATGACGAGCGCGCTGGCGAAGGCCCCCTTCACGCTGCCCATGCCGCCGACCACGACGATCACGAGGAAGTAGACGAGGTATTGCAGGCCGAAGCGCGGCCCGACGCCGAGGATGTTGACCGCCAGCCCACCGCCGATCGCGGCCAGCGCGCAGCCGAGCGCGAAGGTGATCGAGAACAGCCGGTCGACGTCGATCCCGACGGATTCGGCCATGTCCCTGTTGTCCACCGCGGCCCGGATGCGGGCGCCGATCGTGGTCTTGTCGATCGCCAGCCACAGGGCGAGCGCGAAGGCCAGCCCCACCGCGATCACCGCCGCCCGATAGACCGGCACGACGACGCCCAGCAGCTCGACGTTGCCCGACAGGTAGTCCGGCATGCGGATCGTGTGGGAGGACGGCCCGAACAGCCAGGTCAGCGCAGCGACGACCACGAGGCTTATCCCGATGCTGAGCAGGACGTGCGCGAGGTGGTCGGCCTTGTAGACCGGGCGATAGCACCACCGCTCGGCCGGGACCGCCAGCACGGCGGCCAGGGCCCCGGCCAGCAGCAGGGCGAGAGGAAATGGCAGGCCCGCCTGCGCCGTCAGCCACACCGTGGCGTAGCCGCCTATTGCCGCGAAGGCTCCATGGGCGAGATTGATGACCCCCATCATGCCCATGGTGACCGACAGGCCGGCGGAGATCACGAACAGGACCATGGCGTAGGCCAGCCCGTCGAAGGCGATCGTGAGGAGCACATGAGCTGCGGACGTCACGGCGATCTTCCTCCCTGGCGCTTACTGCGTGCCGACGAGCCCTTCGGCGCATTTGCCGATGCGCAGCTCCTTGCAGGGGTCCTTCACGGCGGGGAAGGTCGACAGGACCTTCATGCCCGGGCGCCCGTCGATCGTCACGACTTC
>NZ_DASYHS010000036.1:0-10003 GCF_035998295.1 Arenibaculum sp.
TCGCGGCGCCGATCCGGGTCGGGAACCAGAGGAGGGCGTGGACTTGGCTCCACCACCCGATCACTGTCCGGCTCTCGTGCTGAACGCGGATTTCCGCCCGCTCAGCTACTTCCCCCTGTCGCTCTGGTCCTGGCAGGAAGCCGTCAAGGCCGTGTTCCTGGACCGCGTCAACATCATCTCCGAATACGACCGCGTCGTCCGCTCCCCCAGCTTCGAGATCCGGCTGCCCAGCGTGATCTCGCTGAAGGAATACATCCCCGCCGCCCGTCGTCCGGCTTTCACCCGCTTCAACGTCTTCCTGCGCGACCGTTTCAGCTGCCAGTACTGCGGCGAGCCGGGGCCGACCCACGAGCTGACCTTCGACCACGTCATTCCCCGCTCCAAGGGCGGCAGGACGACCTGGGACAACGTCGTCACCTCCTGCTCGGCCTGCAACCTTCGCAAGGGCAACCGGCTGCCGGACCAATGCGGGATGATCCCGCTGTCGCCGCCCTTCCAGCCGACCGCGTACCATCTCCAGGAGAACGGCCGGGGCTTCCCGCCGAATTTCCTGCACGAGAGCTGGCGGGACTTCCTCTACTGGGACACGGAACTGGACCCGTTCTGATCCCGCGGTCCGTTTCGGCTTGCACCACGGCTGCGCCGTTGCGACACACGTGCTGACGGGGTGGGCCGACGGCGATGCTGGAGGACGGGGTGACGCGAGCGGCGACGGGCGGGATTGCGCTGGACCTGACGGCCGTGGTCGTCGCGGTCACCGGCGAGACGCCGCGCGTGCTGGTGGTGCGCGACGGAGACCCGCCGGCGGCCGACGCGCCCGCGCCGCATCGCGATGCGCTGCCTTCCGGTCCGTTCGACCCCGTCCGCCACCGCACGCTCCAGAGCGGGCTGCGCGGCTGGGTCGAGGCGCAGACCGGCCTGGCGCTGCGCTACGTCGAGCAGCTCTACACCTTCGGCGACCGGTTCCGCGGCCCCGGCGAACTGGCGGGCGGGCCGCGGCTGGTCTCGGTCGGCTATCTGGCGCTCGTGCGCGAGACCCCGCCGACGGCCGGTGGGGCGGAATGGCGGGACTGGTACGACTACCTGCCCTGGGAGGACTGGCGCGACGACCGCCCCGCGATTCTCGACCGGGTCGTGGTGCCGGCGCTGCGGCGCTGGATCGAGCGGGCGGAGCGGCCGATGCTGCGCGACGACCGGATGGAGCGTGCGGCCACCGCCTTCGGCCTCGACGGGCCCGACTGGGACGGCGAGCGCGTGCTGGAGCGCTACGAGCTGCTCTACGAGGCGGGCCTGGTCGTGGAGGCGCAGCGCGACCGCGATGCGGCCGATGCGGCAGGTTTCGGCGCCGAGCTGCCGCCGGCGCCGGGCGAGCCGCCGCGGGCCCTCGGCCGGCCGATGGCGGCCGACAACCGGCGCATCCTGGCGACCGCGCTGTCGCGCCTGCGCGGCAAGCTGAAATACCGCCCGCTGGTGTTCGAGCTGCTGGCGCCGGAATTCACGCTGCTGCGCCTGCAGCAACTCGTCGAGGCCCTGTCCGGAGACCGGCTGCACAAGCAGAATTTCCGGCGCCTCGTCGTCGCCGGCGGCCTGGTCGAGCCGACCGGCCGCATCGAGAGCCGGACCGGCGGCCGCCCGGCCGAGCTGTTCCGCTTCCGCCGCGAGGCCGTGCGCGAGCGTGCCGGGGCCGGGGCCGGGGCCGGGGCCGGGGAAGAAGCGTGACGACGGCCGGTCCGTGGAAAGCCCGGCCCGTCATGTCGCATCCGGACCGGGCTGCCGCGTAGCGGCGACGAAGGCCATCATCGTGTCGACGACCCGTCCGGCCAGGCGGTCGCCGTCGACCGTCTCGGAAACCGGCGCCCGGTCCTGCAGCATCAGCGACGCCGCGCCATGGACCGCCGACCACAGCGTGAAGGCGACGACGTCGGGGTCCTGTCCGGGCAGGTATCCCTCACCCTGGCATCCGACGATGCTCGCCCGCAGCAACGCCAGCGACTTCAGCCCGAGATCGTTCCGGAAGGGATTTTCGGCGGCCTCGCCGCCACCGTCGGACGGCGGCGGTGCGAACATCAGCCGGTAGAGCGACGGGTTCTCGAGCGCGAACGCGATGTAGGCGATGCCGCCGGCGCGCAGTCTCTCGAACGCGCCGATCGCGGAACGGCCGGCCAGGGCGAGCTTGCCGGCGAAGAGCCGCTCGAAGCCGGCATCGTGGACGGCTCGGAGCAGGTCGTCCTTGTTGCGGAAGTGGTTGTACAGGGCGGGGGCGCGGCAGCCGACTGCGGCCGCCACCTCCTGCATGGTCAACTCCGCGGCACTCGTCCGTTCGAGAAGGCGGGTCGCCTCCTCTATGGCCCGTCCGCGGATGTCGATCTGCTGGTCCTTGCGCGGCCGGGCCATGTCAGGCCTCCGCCCGCCTGCCGTGCCCGAAGCTCCAGAGGAGCATCGCGGTGGCGACGAGGGCGGCGGCCGTGCGGACGTGGTTGAGGCCCATCCAGTCGCGCAGGTAGTCTGCCATGGCGGCGGCGGCGCTTCCCGCCGCCGGGTCGACGGCCGCCAGCGCCTCGTTCAGCGGCACGTTGCCGAGCACGGTCACGCCCGGCACGCCGACGAGATAGACCAGCCCGGAGGCCGCGTTCACGGCTCCGGCGAACCGGGCCATGAACGCGGAACGCACCATGAGCGCGACGGCGATCAGGGCAGCCCCGAAGAACCCGATCCCGAACAACGGGTTCCTCACGGCGACGTTGATGTCCTGCATCGCGGCGATGGCCACCGCCGGTTCGGCGCGCTCGAGCCCCGGCATGACCACCGCCGAGAAAGACCAGAAGAACCCGGCCATGAGGCCGAACCAAAGGATGCCGGCGAACGGGAGGATGCGATCCGCCTGCATGGTCGCCGTCTCACAGGTGCTTGCGGAGGCGGAGGCTCGACACGATCAGCGTCGCGATCAGGATCGAGCCGACCGCGATCGCCGGATAGACGGTGGGTGTCTGGGCGAAGAAGAACGGGTTTTCGCCGGGATACAGCTTGTGCGGGCCGTAGGACAGCAGGGACGCGGCGGCAAAGGCGACCGTCGGCACGAAGAACCACCGCGAGTTCGAGGCCAGCAGCACCGCGCCCAGCGCGGCCAGGGCCAGCGTCGCTCCGATGAACGGGGACAGGAATTCCGGCGGGAAGGGCGGCGTGCGCGAGTAGAGGCCGCCGAGCATCACGAGCTTCAGGACGACGAGGCCGGCGAGCGATCCGAGCGCCAGTGCCCGGGGCGCGGCGCAAGCGTAGGGCGCGGCGGTGTTCATGGCTGCCTCTCCGTAAATGAATGTCATTAAATTAATGACGTTCATAACAGCGGTCAATGCGGATTTCGCACCGGCGCCGGTCGAGGCTGCCGTGAGCCTGCCGTGAGGCTGGCCTGCCGGTCTCCTCCGAAGAACTCTTGCCAATCTGCTCGTATCGAGTATATGCATGATATGCTCATATTGAGCATCAACGATATATGCTCTTTAAAAGCATAATTGCCCCGGAGCCGATCATGAGCCTCGCCGCAACCCTCGACTACACACCCGAGATCGCGCGTGCCACCGCACCTGTCTACGATCGGCTCCGCCGCGTGGTCCCCGAGATCGAATGGCCGTTCCACGCGCCGCTGGTCCATGCGATCACCGAGCTGAAGCGCGAGCGCAACGCCGTCGTCCTTGCGCACAACTACCAGACGCCCGAGATCTTCCACGGCGTGGCCGACATCGTCGGCGACAGCCTGGCGCTCGCCCGCAAGGCGGCGGAGACCGAGGCCGACGTGATCGTGATGGCCGGCGTGCATTTCATGGCCGAGACCGCCAAGCTGTTGAATCCCGACAAGCTGGTCCTGATGCCGGACATGCGGGCGGGCTGCTCGCTCGCGGAGTCGATCACGGCCGCCGACGTGCGGCTGCTGCGCGAGCGCTGGCCCGGCGTGCCGGTCGTCACCTACGTCAACACCTCGGCCGAGGTGAAGGCGGAGTCGGACGTCTGCTGCACGTCGGGCAACGCGGTCGAGGTGGTCGAGTCCCTGGGCGTGGACCGGGTGATCTTCCTGCCGGACGAGTTCCTGGCGAAATACGTGGCCAGCCGCACGAAGGTCGAGATCATCGCCTGGCAGGGTCATTGCGAGGTCCACGAGCGCTTCACCGGCGCCCAGATCGGGGAGTATCGCGACCGCTTCGACGACCTGGTCGTCCTCGCCCATCCCGAATGCCCGCCCGACGTGCTGGCTGCGGCCGACTTCGTCGGCTCGACCGCGCACATGATCGACCACGTCGTGGCGGGCCGGCCGCGCCGCGTCCTGATGGTCACGGAATGCTCGATGAGCGACAACGTCGCCGCGGCGGTGCCCGACGTCGAGTTCGTGCGCCCCTGCAACCTGTGCCCGCACATGAAGCGGGTGACGCTGTCCAACATCCTGGAGGCGCTACGCACGCTGCAGCCCCGGGTCGAGATCGATCCGGCGGTCGCCGGCCGGGCCCGCCGCGCGGTCGAGCGCATGCTCGCCGTCCGTCCTCGCTGAGGGCCGTGCCGTGATCGCCGTGCGGGAAGCCGGCGCGATCGTGCTCGGCTCCGGCCTCGCCGGGCTGACGGCGGCGCTGGCCCTGGCGTCCGTACCGACACCGGCGCCGGTCCTGGTGCTGACGAAGACGGCCGGCCTCGCGGGCGGGTCCAGCCTCTGGGCCCAGGGCGGCGTCGCGGCGGCGCTCGGCCCCGGGGATGGGCCGGCCGACCACGCCGCCGACACGGTCGCGGCCGGCGCCGGGCTGGTCGATGCCGCCGCCGCCGGGCTGCTGGCGGAGGAAGGGGCGGCACGGGTGCGCGACCTGCTCGCGTCCGGCGCGCCGTTCGACCGGGCCGCGGATGGTGCGCCGCTGCTCGGCCGCGAGGCCGCCCACGGCCGGGCGCGGATCGTCCATGCCGGCGGGGACGCGACCGGGCGCCTCCTGGTCGGCGACCTCGTCCGCCGCCTCGCCTCGGCGCCGTCGGTCCGCGTCGGGACGGAAGCCTTCGCCGCCGACCTCGTCGTGCGCGATGGCCGCGTGTGCGGCGTCCTGGCTTTCCACCGCCGGGGCGGCTGGATCTTCCACCGTTGCGGCCGCGTCGTGCTCGCGACCGGGGGGATCGGCGCCGCGTGGCTGCGTACGACCAACCCGCCGGAGGCGACCGGGGACGGGCTCGCCATGGCGGCACGCGCGGGCGCCGTCCTCGCCGATCCGGAATTCGTGCAGTTCCACCCGACGGCGCTGGCGGCCGGCGGAACGAGTGCGCGCATGCCGCTGCTGACCGAGGCGCTGCGGGGCGCCGGCGCGGTGCTGGTCGATGGCGCCGGCCGGCGGTTCATGCCCGACGAGCATCCGGATGCCGAGCTGGCGCCCCGCGACGTCGTCGCCCGTGCGGTATGGCGCCGGGTCGCCGCCGGCGAGCCGGTGCTTCTCGACATGCGCGCCGTGCTGGCGGGGCGGCCGGACGGCTTTCCCACCGTGCGTGCGGTCTGCGCCGAGGCCGGCTTCGATCCCGCGCGCGAGCCGGTGCCCGTAGCGCCCGCCGCGCACTACCACATGGGCGGGGTGGCGACCGACGATCTTGGCCGCAGCTCCGTCGCCGGCCTGTGGGCGTGCGGCGAGGTCGCCTCGACCGGCGTCCACGGCGCCAACCGACTGGCCTCCAACTCGCTGCTGGAAGCCCTGGTCTTCGGTGCGCGGGTGGCCGCGGACGTCGCCGGCCGGGCGCTCCCGGCACCGCCTCCGGTCGCGGTGCCCGCGGTCCCGGCCGTCCCGGACGAGGCCCTGTCCGCGGATCTGGCCGCCGGGCTGCGCACCACCCTTTACGAGGGGGCAGGCCTTGTTCGCGACGCGGACGGCCTGGGCTGCGCGCTCGACCGCATCGCGCGGGACGAGGCGGCGCTGGCGGCCGCGCCCGGCGGCGCATCCGGCTATGAGGCGGTCCGCCGCTGGGGCGAGGCGCGGAACCTGCTCCTGGTCGGCCGTCTGGTCGCGCGGGCCGCCCTCGACCGGCAGGAGAGCCGGGGGGCTCATTTCCGGCGCGATTTCCCCACGCCCGCAGCCGAGGCCCGGCGGCGGTTCCTGACCCTCGGCGACGTCTCGGGGGTGCCTGCACCCGACCCGCTCGCCGCCCAGCCGATGGTGAAGGCATGCTCTATCCATTGATGTACGAACCCGTGGTGCGCGCGGCACTCGCCGAGGATCTCGGTTGCGCGGGCGACCTCACGACCGATGCGGCCGTGCCGGCCGACGCGCGTGCCGTCGCGCGCTTCTCGGCGCGCGGGGCGGGCAGGGTGGCAGGCCTCGACGCGGCGCTCTCGGCGTTCCGGATGCTCGATCCCGCGCTGGCGGTCGAACCCCTGCTGGCCGACGGCGCCGACGTCCCGGCCGGCGGGGTGCTGGCCGTCGTGTCGGGCGCGGCCCGGCCGATCCTGACCGGGGAGCGGACGGCGCTCAACCTGCTGGGCCGGCTGTGCGGCATCGCGACCGCGACCCGCGCGCTGGTCGAGGCGGTGGCCGGGACGCGGGCGCGCATCGCCTGCACCCGCAAGACCACGCCCGGGCTGCGCGCGCTGGAGAAGCACGCCGTGCGCATGGGCGGCGGCGCGAACCACCGTTTCGGCCTCGACGACGCGGTCCTGGTCAAGGACAACCACATCGTCGCCGCCGGGGGGCTGGGGCCGGCGCTGGAAAGGCTGCGCTCCAGGCTCGGCCACATGGTCAGGATCGAGGTCGAGGTCGACACGCTCGACCAGCTCGAAATCCTGCTGCGCGATCCGGTGGACGCCGTGCTCCTCGACAACATGGACCCGCAGACGCTGCGCCGCGCGGTCGCGATGGTCGGCGGCCGCATGATCACCGAGGCGTCGGGGAACGTGACCCCGGAGACGGTCCGCGCCATCGCCGAGAGCGGCGTCGACATGGTCTCGGTCGGCTGGATCACCCATAGCGCGCCAAACCTGGACATCGGCCTGGATTTCGAGCCGGGCTGACCCCACCATCGGGGCATGCTCGACGACGACCTCCTCGCCGCCTACCGGGCGACCGCCTACGTGGTGCCGCGGCAAGGCGGCGACGTCGTCGTCCGCATCGACGAGGCGAGCCCCGGGCTCGACCGGCTGCTTGCCGCACTCGGCGCCCGGACGGCCGTCTTCGTGACCGCCTGGAACCCTCTCAGCCGTCCACGGCCGCGCGCCGAGAACGAGGCCGCCGCGGCGCGGCTCGCCGCCGAAGCGGCGGCGCATGGCTGGCGGTCGCTGCCCCAGGAGGGGCGCGGCGACGACGGCACCTGGCCGCCCGAGCCGGGGCTGCTCCTGCTCGACCTCGATCGTGCGCAGGCCGTGGCCCTTGCCGAGCGCCACGGCCAGAACGCCGTCGTCTGGTGCGAGGCCAGCGCGCCGGCCCGGCTGCTGCTGACGCCGCTCGCGACGAGTTCGTCCTCTCGCTGACGTTTACTTTATGACGATTTGATGGCGCCGCCTTTCCGCTTGGAACGGGGGTCTCGCCATGCCTATGCAACGCCTTTCGTCCTGGTCAAAGGAACTGGACTCACCAATTCTCCTATCATAGGATAAATCCAATGACGGGATAACTCGAATTCGTCCCGAGGCGGTATATGGAGGAAAATTTCAAATGCCTCGTAAGCGAACTGCAGAGCTTGTACTAACACAAACTGCAGACCTTGGTATGCAGGACTTCATAAGTTCGGAGCTGGAGTGGTACAATAGCACTCCATACGCCCATCTCACCGTCTTTCTCATGGTCGAGGAAGACTCGAAAGAAGTCCGGGAGCGGATCAGGACGCTCGTCGACGCCTTCCGGGAGGGCAAGGACTCCCAGAAATCGGACCCGAATTTCAAAGTGCTCGTGTCGGATCGGGTCACGGACGACCTCGTCGATTTCGTCGAGGAACTCGACTGCCGTCTCCCCCGCATCACCTTGATTCCCCATTTCCCGGACCGGCTCGGTTTCGCGGGGCTGGCCGAACGGATGAGGTCGGCGACCGCGGTCCTGCGGCGGCACATCGTGGACTGGCGGCTGTCGATCACGGTGGAGTCGCCCCACGAGAGCCTGGAGACGCTGTGGGGCGAGCTCGACCGGCTGGAGCGCGACGACGACGCGGCAGGCGTTCTGCGGCCCTTCCCGCTGCTGGAGGTGCCGTTCGACGCCGCCTCGACGGATGCGGTACGGCTGGAAGAGCGCATCGCGGAGATGTGGTCGCGCTGGCCCCAGCTCAACGACGCCGTGAACGGCAGCCGCGGAGGCTACGTCAAGCACTTCTACTCCCTGAAGGAGCTGTGGCATCTCGGCCAGGTGATGCGCCAGGCCGACGTCTCCGCCGACTTCGCCCGGCTGCGCGCCTCATACGGCATCGAGGGTGACGCGCTCGCCCGGCTGGAACTGTTCGACCAGGCCTTCCTGGAGCGCCACGCCTCCTTCGACCTCTACAACAAGTGGCGCTACAAGAACGACAACGTCGTGCTGGAGTTCGACCTCGACTCGATCGCCGACACCTACGAGTGCCAGTCCCCCGTCTTCATCGACAACAAATGGATCCTCGAGAGCGGGTCCCTGCCTGCCGGCGCCGACGAGGCCGAACCGGCGCCGGAAAAGCGCGCGAGCTGAACAAGGAGCGAAGCATGCCCGACGAAGTTCGATCCTTCAACGACGGTATCGGGTCGACGGCCGAGAGCCGTCAGGCCGGCCGCCGGTCCGACGTCCATACGGTCGACGTGGTCCTGCTCAAGATGCCGAACCACAACATGGACTATCCGCATCTCGCGGTGCCGACGCTGACCAGCGCGCTGAGGCGGAATTTCTTCAAGGTGAAGCAGCAGGACGTCAACGTGCTGCTGCGCGACCACCTCCTGACCAAGGAGATGCTGGACGACCTGGCCTACCGCTTCCTGCCCGAGCTGGCCAAGGCGCATGTCGACGTTCCCGCGGATTTCGACCGCATCCGCAACGCGCTCGTCTACCTGCATTACATCGACGACAACATCGGCTTCGCGCGCATCGAGGCGGTGAAGAAGAAGCTCCAGTCCCGCCAGTACGAGAGCGTCTTCTGCGACGAGCAGGAAAGCGGCATCGCGACGCTGATCTTCGTGCTGACGGGCATGCTCCACGTCGTGATCGACCTGGCGCTGACCCATGCCGAGACGGGTGGCGAGATCCCCAATCCCGTGACCGACTTCCTGCACGCCAAGGTGCTCGAGGTGGCGGCCCTCAACCCGCGCATCGTCGGCTTCTCGGTGATTCAGATCCAGCGCAAGGCGACGCTGTGGTTCGCCCGCCATCTGCGGCCGCTGATCGTCGGCAAGATCGTCGTCGGCGGTCCCGATGTCTCGACCTTCAAGGAAGAGTACCTCAAGAACAACGACTACATCGACTACGGCTTCCTGAAGGAGGCCGAAACCACGATGCTGGACTTCCTGCGGGGCCAGAAGAAGGTCGAGGAGATCGACGGCGTTGTCTATCGGGACGAGGAAGGCAACATCAAGGTCAATGAGGCCCGCTACGACATCAGCCTCTCGGTGTTCCGCCCCGACTTCGACGACTACGATCTCGACAAATTCCTGTTGCCGACCCTGCCGCTGTCGACCTCGCGGGGTTGCGCCTTCGCGAAATGCACTTTCTGCAACCACTACAAGACTTATTCCGGGTACTACAGCAACGATGCCAAAACCACGGTCGACAACATCGAGTACCTGGTGAAGCGCTACAACACGCGCTTCTTCCACTTCGTCGACGACATGCTGGAGGTGCACGAAGGCAAGGCGATCGCGGAAGAGCTGATCAAGCGCGACCTCGACGTCAACATTCTCACCTATGCCCGCTTCGAGCCGCAGTTCCTCGAGCCCGGAATCATCGAGCTGTGGCACAAGGCCGGCATCCGGGTCGTCGAGTGGGGGCTGGAGTCGGCTTCCCAGAAGGTGCTGAAGAAGATGATCAAGGGCGTGTCGATCCGGCAGGTCCAGGAGATC
>NZ_DASYHS010000042.1:0-7417 GCF_035998295.1 Arenibaculum sp.
ATCGCCACGGCCCCGATGATGGACTGGACGGACCGGCACTGCCGGTACTTCCTGCGCCGCATCACGCGCCGCGCGCTGCTCTATACCGAGATGGTGACGACCGGCGCGGTGCTGCATGGCGACCGGGAGCGGCTGCTCGGCTTCGACCCGTCGGAGCATCCGGTCGCGCTCCAGCTCGGCGGGTCGGAGCCGGGCGATCTGGCCCGGAGCGCGCGGATCGCCGAGGAATGGGGCTACGGCGAGGTCAACCTCAACGTCGGCTGCCCCAGCGACCGGGTGCAGTCCGGGCGGTTCGGCGCCTGCCTGATGGCGGAGCCCGACCTGGTCGCCCGCCTCGTCGCGGCGATGCGCGACGCGGTCGCGATCCCGGTGACGGTCAAGTCCCGCATCGCCATCGACGACATGGAGGAGTGGCCGACGCTGGAGCGCTTCGTGCGCGCCGTCTCGGCCGCGGGCTGCACCCGTTTCGTCGTGCATGCGCGCAAGGCCTGGCTGAAAGGCCTGAGCCCGAAGGAGAACCGCGAGCTGCCGCCGCTGCGCTACGACCTCGTGCATCGGCTGAAGGCGGAGTTCCCCCATCTGCACGTCACGATCAACGGCGGCATCCGGTCCCTGGACGCGGCCGGAGAGCAGCTCGCCCATGTCGACGCCGTCATGATCGGGCGCGCGGCCTACGAGGACCCTTACGTGCTGGCCGAGGTCGACCGCCGGTTCCACGGCGACCCGGCGCCCGCGTCCACGCGGCACGAGGTGGTTGCGGCGATGCTGCCCTATGTCGAGGCGAGGCTCGCCGCCGGCACGCCGCTCAACGCGATCACGCGCCACATGCTGGGCCTGTTCCAGGGCATGCCGGGTGCTCGCGCGTGGCGGCGCCATCTCAGCGAGAACGCGCACCGGCCGGGCGCCGGGCCGGAGGTGCTGGCCCGCGCGGCCGCCCTGGTGCCCGGCCCGGGCGCATATGAGGACGCCGTAGCGCCGTTGAGGAAAGCCGGCTGAGCGGCGTCAGGCCGGCAGCAGCGCCGCAGCCAGCCCCGTACCGTCCAGCAGCGCCAGCGCGGCCACGATCGCCGCGAAGACGGCGACGGCGACCTTGAGGGAGAAGCGGAGCAACTCGTCCTCGCGCGCCGATGCCGCCCCGGCCGTGTCCCTGGCGATCGCGAGCACCAGCAGGATGATCGGCAGCGACGTGAACACCACATGGCCGGCGGCGCTGTTCTGGGCGGCGGCGAACAGCAGCGGCGAACCGGCGGCCAGGCCGATGTCGTGCTGCATCGGCATCAGCAGGGCGTTGCCGCCGACATTGGAGGCGGTGGCGAACCCCGCCACCATGCCGAGCGCCGGGACGATCGCGTAGAGCACCGGGCCATGGAAGGCGACGAGCGCCTGCGCGATGGTGTCGATCATGCCGGTCTCCCTCATCAGCTGGGCCAGCACCAGGAAGGCGAAGACGCCCAGCACGGGCAGGCGGGCCCGGCCGAGGACCACGGCCGGCGACACCGGGACCGGCCGGAGGGCCTGCATCGCGGCGGCGGCGGCCGCGAGCGCGACGCCGGGGCTGGTCAGGACCGCGAAACGGATCCTGTCCGTCTCGAGCACCAGGGCGTCGCCGAGCCAGTCCCACACGGGACCGACGGCGCGGCTCGACCCGATCAGGACCATCACGAGCACGTAGGGGAGCGCCAGCCGGAAGATGCCGGGTTCCGATGTGCCGGGCCCCGGTGCGCCAAGCCCCGGTGTGCCGGGTCCCGGTGCGCCGGGCGCGCGCCCATGCTCGCCGCGAGGGCTCCGCGCGAACCGGCACCAGACGATGCCGACCGAGGCGGTCGCGATGCCGGCGACGACGCCGGCGGTTTCGACGAAGAGCCAGCGATTGTTCGCATAGAGGAACGCGGCGAGCAGGAATCCCAGCGCCGCCGCGAAACCGCCATCCCGCCGCAGCGCCGCGGCGCCGCCCAGCGTGACCAGCGCCGAGAGCCCGATGATCGGGAAGACCAGCGCGCTGGTCAGGCTGGTCGCGGTGCCGAGGGCGCGGACCTCCTCCCCGGACAGTGCGGCCCCGACGATCGTGGCAAGCGCCAGCGTGCCCCAGGGCATGATGTTCATGCCGAGCAGCGACAGGCGATGGGCGCGGGCCGGATCGAACAGCCGGAAGAGGACGGGGACCGCCAGGAACAGGGAAACGCCGAAGCCGGTCAGCGCCTCGACCGCAGGGACGAGGCCGAGCAGGAGGACGAGGGCGATGCGCTCGCGCGCGAAGGGCAGGGCCTCGACGCGCTTCGCGATGCCGTCGACGATCCCCTGCTTGCGCAGCACCTCGTTCAGCCACAGCCCCGGGACGATCACGAGCGCCACGCCGAGCGTGAGGATGGCCGCCGTCTGCATGCCCGTGACTGCGCCCCCTTCCTGGAGAGGGAACGCCCCGGATACCGTGAGCAGGCCCGCGACGGCCAGGCCGGCGAGAGCGCTCACCCAGGCCGCGCGCCGCAGGATCAGGATAGCGCCGAGAACGACCACCAGGGGCGCGATGGCCCCCGCGGGGAGGAGAAAGGACATCGGACCACCGTTTCAGCGGAAGCGGGGCGCTTCCGGGTTGCCTCGCTACCGTTCCGGCGCCGCGAGATGTTCGGCCAGCCGCCGGTACATCGCCGTCCCCGCGGCCGCGGCCGCGTGCGCGCCGCGGATCACCTCGGCGACTTCGCGCACGCTCAGGCTTGGCCGCTGGTGGAGCAGGCCGGCCAGCAGCTCTTCGGTATGGTGCGGATCGATCCGGATGTGCGCGTTGAAGTAGATCCCGACGTCCTGATGGTCGAGGCCGACCCGGCGCAGGCCGTCGACGACCCGCTCGAAATGGGGCAGCACCCAGGCCTCGGTCACGAGGAAATGTCCGTAGGCCTGGTACTTGAGCCCCGGCCTGGTCAGCACGCGGTTGAACGAGTTCGAGGTGATCCGCGCGAACCACGGCAGGTCCTTGCGCCGGTACGCGCGGATGCCGTCCCAGTCCCCTGTCCGCTCCAGCAGGCGCCGCAGCCAGTAGGTATGGAAGCCGGCGAGGCGGCCGTTCCCGCACTCGTCCCACAGGTTGGAGGAGACGACCTTCTTCATGGCGCCCTGGAGCCCGACGACGAGCAGGGCCACCTCGTCGTCGACCACTTCGTTGCGGATCACCTCGATGCGCAGGAACTCGCGCAGGGCCGCGGGGGAGGTGCGGTCGCGGATCGTGTCGAAGAAGGGGTGGAGGACGCCCCGGTTGCGCGCGACGAACTCGCGCAGATATGCGCACCCTTCCTCCGGGCCGAGGCCGTCCGGCACCGGCTCGGGCTGCAGGAACCGCGCTTCCAGCTCGCGTTCCAGGATCAGCTTGGCCTGGAGCAGGCGGGCCTCGAGCGCATCGTCGGTGGCCAGGTGGAGCGGACTGTCCGCGTACCCGTAGACATAGCCGTAGACCGCCCCAAGCGCCTCGTGCAGGAAGGCTCCGTGGCGCTCCGGATCGGCCGCGTGCAGGCGGGCCAACAGCGAGTGCCGCTCCTCGTCGGCCAGGTCCAGGAACTCCCGGAAACCGGCGGCGAAACCGTCGAACGGATCGACCGGAGGCCACTCCCGCTGCTGCAGCGCGGGCCCGTCCTCCCGGATATCGGCGACGTTGAGCATCATCGTTCTCCCTGCGCCCGGGATAGATTTCCCGACAGAGAAATAAACGACCGAACGTCAGGATGCAATTTACCGCTGGGGCTGAACGGCCGCCGGCGCACGGCGGCACGGTCGCGCCTCTTCCCCGCCGGTCAGGCGAGGTCGTCGAGGTCGTCGAGCAGGGCTGCGATGCGGCCCGCGTCGGACTGCTCCATCACCATGGCCGCGCGTCGCTTCGCCTCGGCGATGTCGAGCCCGCGCAGGTCTCCTCCTCGGGCAGGGAGGCGGACGGGGAGCAGTAATCGCGTGTGTGACGTGTCGCGGGAATGATGGCGTCTCGTGCGGGCAACATAAAAACGGTGATATTAAACTTATCTTCATTTCATCCGCGACAAATGCATGGCACATGCGACCATTCTTAAGCGATGTGGAGTTGCCTTCATGGTCTGGCCCATTCTCATTGCTGCTGCGGCGGCCCTCGTGCTCGGCGGTGCCGCCACGGTGGTGGTGCTGAACTGGGACAGCATCGTCACCGCCTGGAGGGGCAAGCGCGTGGCGGTCCTGGGCGCGCGCGAAGTCGGCAAGACCTGCTTGGTCAAGTTCTTGTCCACGGGTTCGATCCCGGAGAACTACGAGCAGACCACTAGCGCCGAGAAGGCGAGCGGCCGCCGGTTCAGCCTCAAGGACCTGGATCTCAAGATCGATGACACCCTCGACGTGCCCGGCGACTCGTCCCACTACGCGGATTGGAAGGAAGTGGCCGACAGGGCCGACCTCGTGCTGTACCTGTTGCGCGCGGATCGCCTGTTCGCTGGCGACGCGGAGGTGGAGGAACGGATCCGCGACGACGTGCGGCATATCGGGAGCTGGCTGAGGGCGCGGACGAAACGGCCGCGATTCTTCGTGGTCGGGACCCATTGCGACCTCGATCCCGCCTTCGCGAACCTCACTCGCGACAAGGTCGGCGACTACTATGACAGGTACCGAAAGCTGCCAGTCGTGGCGGAACTCGTGTCTCACTGCGGGGGCGCAAAGCACGTGACGTTCGTGCTCGGCAGCATGGTGACGGAGCAGGTGGCCGAGGCCCTGGTCTACGATATCTTCAGGAAGCTCTAGCACGATGCCCGACCTGGTATTCAAGGCGCAGGCCCTCGACAACCGGTCCCCCGACCACTACCGCGTCCGTGGGGAGGACCTTGCGCCGGGTGACGCGACGCGAAGGCAAAAGGCGGCCTCGCTCCTGTCCAGCGTGACAAAGGCCGGAGGTCGGGTCTTCGACCAGGACGGGGTCAGGCTCACCGTCCACGGCGACCGCTTCGTGGTGTCCGTCCCTTCGGCGGAGCGGGACGTGGCAGGGCGCGTCGCCCCGATCCTCTGCCATGGTAAATTGGGGGCCGGCCGCCGCGCGGAGCTCGGGGCACGGGTGGCCGAAGGGCTGGATGCATTCGCCCAGCACGTCGGCCGGAGCATCGATCCCGCGAAGGCCGAACTCGTGCGCAGGGCCATGGCGACCGCGCCGGGCGCGCCGCCGGCCCGTCGGTTCGGCCGGCTGCTTTGGCTCGGGGCTCTGGCCGTCGCGCTGGTCCTCGCCCTGTCGTCCCTCTGGTCATGGCGGTCGGAACCGACGCCGTCGTCGGCGTCGAGCAGCGATCCGAACCGGCCCTAGAGCTTTCCGGCGGCGGCAGGTGGGGCTGCGCGCGCCGTCGGTTCTTCGTCGGCCCCAAGGATGATCGAGATATGTCGACCGGTTCTTTCCCCTCTGATCCCGGCAGCAGGAAGGCGATCCTCGTGCTCCAGCGGCACGAGGTCGAGCGCTGCCAGTACGAGCCTGGCGCCGAACGGGCACTCATCGACGACGAGACGTACGTGCTGCCCCTGCCGCTCGCCGTGGACGACGCGAGCCACCCGGCTCTCAGGACGTTGTCGGAGGCGGGGCTGCTGCGGTCGGGCTCGATGCTGGTCCAGAGCCCCTTCGACGCGGACTCCTACGAGGAGGCCTATCTCGCGCCCCAGCGGTTCGCGCTCGCCAAGCACATGTACTTCTCGGCCATGTGCCGGCATCTCGGCGCCACCGAAGTCAGCGTCGAGCAGATCACGCTGAATACCAGCAAGGGGGAGCAGTCCCTCGACGTGAAGGCGTCGCGCCTGGGGGCCAAGGGCGGTGTGACGGCGAAGTCCGAGGATCTCAACAAGGTGCTGTCCCAGATGGACCTCCACGACGAGTTCACGGGAGGCCCAGCGGACGTGCCGGCGGCCGAGCGGCTGCTGCGGCGCGTGGGCCTCTGGGGCGACCCGAACATGCGTTCACTGATCGAGATGCGGCGCGACGGCGCCAACCAGATCAAGAGCCGGACGGTCAAGCTGAGCCTGTCCAGCGAGGCCCAGAGCACGCTGAGCGTGGCGGGGCGCTTCGAGGTGCCCCAGTTCGTGAAGATCTCCGCCGACTACAAGCGCGTGGTCCAGGAGCGGCACGACTACCAACTCACCGTGCTGGTGAAGTTCTGAGCCGCCCGGGCTCGCCGTAGGCTGGTTGGCTCGAGTCGTGCCGCAATGGCGGCATGACTCAAGTTGGGCTTAGTGGTGCATCCGGCAAATCGTCAGAGATTGTTGTGTCCCGGCGCTGTTGAGGGGGTATGCGCATGTGCTTGGGAGCAGCGTCATGGTTGTTCGGCTTCGGGAACTGAGTGATCACGAGCGGGGGGAAGTGCAGCGGATCGCCCGCTCTTACACATTAGGCGCCGGACTGGTCCGGCGGGCACAGATCATCGTCCACGCCCTGAACGGCCTGACGGCGGAGACGATCGCGACGCGGATGGAGCTGTGCGGCAACACGGTGCGCCACTGGCTGACCCGCTTCAACGCACGCGGCCTGGATGGGCTGCACGAGGATGTTCGGTGTGGGCGACCACCGACCTATTCGGCCGAGCAGCGCAGCGCCGTCATCTCCGCTGCCCTGACCCGGCCGTCCGAGTTGGGCCTGCCGTTTGCGTCCTGGACCTTGGACCGCTTGGTCGCCTATCTGAGCGAGCAGGGCATCGCCATGCGCCGCTCGCGCGTCAGCGAGATCTTCATCCGCGAAGGGCTGCGCTGGCGCCAGGACGAGACTTGGTTCGGCGCGCGGGTCGATCCTGACTTCGCCAAAAAAAGGGGGCGATCGAGCAGCTCTACACGGCGCCGCCAGCGGGCAGCGTAGTCGTCTGCCTGGATGAGATGGGACCCCAGAAGGCCACGAGCCATCCGGGCCGGCAACTCGTCCGACCGGCCGCTCCGAAGGCCGGACGGGCCAAGCAGGAGATCGACTACGGCCGGCGCGATGTTGCCGGCTATGTCTTCGGCGCCTTCCAGCCAGCCACCGGCGCAGCCTTCACGCAGTGCTACGACCGCCGCACCACAACCAACTGGGTTGATTTCCTGAGTGCGGTCGAAGCCTGGATCGCCCCGGCGAAGGAGCGCGTCTTCGCCGTGATCGATAACCTCAACACCCACAGCGCGCCGGACGTGCTGCTGTTCAGCCTGCTGCATCCGCGCTGGGAATTCGTCTTCCAGCCCAAGTATGCCGCCTATCTGAACCTCATCGAGCCCTGGTGGAAGATCCTGCGCTCTCTGGCGCTGAAGGGCCGCCGCTTCGAGACCTGGGCCGAGATCGCGCAGGCCGTCGAACGGGCGACCGCCTACTGGAACCAGCACAAGCATCCCTTCATCTGGGGCCGACGGCGACGACATCGCGCCCCGCGCCGTCTCGGCGTCGCTGCTGCCCCAACTCTCTCAAGGACTTAGCGGATGCACCACT
>NZ_DASYHS010000054.1:0-4269 GCF_035998295.1 Arenibaculum sp.
CGATCTTCTGACGTTGGATGAAAATCGTACCTTCGTTGATTTGCAATACACTCCCTTTATAGTGATCGGTGATCATTACGTCGTCGCACCCCATGTTGTAGCGGCCTCGAATCTGGTTCGAAACATCATCTGCGCGAATAATCGCCGGCCTGATCTTGTTGCCGGAGTCATCGATCCTATGCAGCAAGCGGTCGTCGATGCTCTGGAAAGTGCAGGCTTTAAGGTCTGCGCGGAAGCTAAGCCAAAAATTGGCGGCAAGGAACTGGAGACAGACATCGTTGCTTGGCGAGATGACATTCTTTTCCTGTTTGAGTGCAAAAATGCCTATCATCCTTGCTCTGCACACGAGATGCGAAACAGTTTTGAGCACATAGACAAGGCCCGTGGGCAGCTCGATATCCGCAGTGATGCGTTTCGACAACCTGACAACCAGAAGATCCTGTTCAAAAAGCTGGGATGGAACTTGGTGCCGACAAGTAAAGTCTATACCGGTATCATAACGGCCAATCGCGTTTTCCATGGTGCGCAACTGAACGGCCACCCGGTGCGGCAGGCTCACGAGTTCATTAACGTCGTCCTCCGCGGAGAGATCGGCGGTTGGGAGGAAGAACTGAGTTTCTGGAAAGGACCCGAGTTTCAAACTGCTGATCTGGTATCATACCTAAAAGGTGAGACGGTGATTGCCGATCAAATGTCAGCCCTCAAGCCTTATAACCACCATTTCGAGTTCGGTCCGCGCGCTCTCAATTTCTTGACCTATCAGATGGACCTTGCCGTGTTGGCCGATAAAATAAGGTCAAGCTGCCACGTCAGCGGAGTCGTTAACGCCTCGTCTCAATTGCATAACTGACCGCTTTTGCCTCACCCGGTGCGACGCAGACACCTCGCCCAAGGCCCGTTATCCGGAATAGGCGCCGATCTATTGAACGCCCGGGAAGGGCGCTTTCCCGCCGCGCGAGATAAATTCAGTGCTGGAGATTTCCTATCGACAATTGGTGCAACGCGATCGTGGTCGAGTGTCTGTAGTAGGTCAATAGCGGTCACCCAACCTGTGGTACATGTAGCGATAAGACGACTTTGCCGTATCGGGACCGGCCCCACACCCTCGATCCCGAGTATGCAGATACCCCTTGGCCTCTGATACTCTCCCCCGACGCGGCCGGCGGAACGGCCGCGGGAAACGAAGATCGAGGGGAGGGTACACCCATGAAGAAGCTGCTTCTTGCAGCAGCGGTCCTGGCCGGCGCGATGACGGCGCTGCCGGCCGGCGCCGAGACGATCACGGTCGCGCTGATCCGGCTGTCCTCGTCCGGGCCGCTGTTCATCGCCCAGGAGAAGGGGCATTTCGCCGCCGAGGGGCTGGACGTCGAGTTCGTCTATGCCGATGCCGCTTCCAAGGTGCCGGTCGCCGTGGTGTCGGGCGATGCCGATTTCGGCGTCACCGGGCTGACCGGCGGCTTCTACAACCTCGCCGGCAAGGGCGCGCTGAAGATCATCGGCGCCCAGTCCCGGGAGGAGCCGGGCTACAACCTCGTCGCCTACATGGCCAATCCCGACGCCTTCGACGCCGGGCTGAAGACCCCGGACGACATCGAGGGCCGCACGATCGGCATCACCACCGTCGGGTCGACCTTCCACTATTCCGTCGGCGCGCTGGCCGGCAAGGCGGGCTTCGACCTCGCCTCGGTGCGCCTCGTGCCGCTGCAGTCGCTCGGCAACATGGGCTCGGCCCTCACCGGCAAGCAGGTCGACGGCGTGCTCGCCCCGGCCAACGTCGCCTACAAGCTGGAAGGCGAGGGGGCCGGCAGGATCATCGGCTGGGTCGGCGACGTGACGCCCTGGCAGCTCGGCGCGCTGTTCACCTCGACCCGCACGATCGAGGAGCGCCGCGACCTCGTCGAGCGTTTCGTCCGCGCCTACCGCAAGGGGGCCGCGGACTACCACGCCGCCTTCCTGGGCAGGGGGGCCGACGGCAAGCCCGTCCAGGGCGAGCGCTACGACGAGATGCTGGCGGTGCTGGCCGAGTACACGCAGCAGCCGGCCGCGCAGATCGCCCAGGGCCTGCCCTATATCGACCCGGAAGGCCGCCTCGACGTCGGCAGCATCCACGACCAGATCGCCTGGTGGCAGGAGCAGGGCCAGGTCGATGCCTCCGTCCGGGCCGACGACATCCTCGACCTGACCTTCGTCGACGGCCATTTCAACCTGCCTGCCCGCTGAGTCCCCGATGAACCGTGGCCTGGAGCTGACCGTCGCCGGGCTGAGCCACAGCTACGGCGACCTTCGGGTCCTGGACGGCATCGACCTGACGGTCCGCGAGGGCGAGCTGGTCGCCCTGATCGGGCCGTCGGGATGCGGCAAGTCCACGCTCCTCTCGATCATGGGCGGCATCCTGCGGCCGGAGACCGGCTCGGTCCTGCTGGGCGGCCGGGTGCCCGAGGGATGCCTGAACCCGCTGACCTACGTGTTCCAGGACTTCGCCCTGCTGCCGTGGCGCACCGTGCGCGGCAACGTCGCCCTGGTGCTGGAGCATCACGCGTTGTCCCGCGACGAGCGCCGGGCGATGGTCGACGACGTGCTGCGCCGGACCGGCCTGCTCGACTTCGCCGAGGCGCTGCCGCGCCAGCTCTCCGGCGGCATGCGCCAGCGGGTCGGCATCGCGCGCGCCCTCGTCGTGCGTCCGGCGGTGCTGCTGATGGACGAGCCGCTGTCGGCCCTCGACGCCCAGACGCGCGAGCTGCTGATGGAGGACCTCGTCTCGCTGTGGCTGCGCGAGCGGGTGACCGGCGTCTACGTGACCCACAACCTCGCCGAGGCGCTGCGCCTGGCGGACCGGATCGTCGTGCTGTCGCGCCGGCCGGGGCGCATCCGCGACGTGGTCCCGGTCGCCATCCCCCAGGCGGAGCGGACGCGGCCCGTGGCCCAGGGCGAGCTGGCCGCCCTGAACGAACGGCTGTGGCACCTGATCAAGGCCGAGGCCCAGGTCGCCGAGCGGGAGGTGATCGATGACTGAGGTATCCGCGATCCCGGCGGCCGTGCCGGACCGGCGGCCGGTCCCGCACCGCGGCGGCGGCTTCGTCGCCCGCAGCCAGCCCTGGGCGCCCTGGGCCGCCTTCGCCGTGCTGGTGGCGCTGTGGGAGGGGGCCGTGCGCGGCGGGCTGGTCAGCCCCGTGTTCCTGCCGGCTCCCAGCCACGTCGTCGCGGCACTCTACGACCTGTTCGCCCGCGGCACGATCTGGCGCCATGTCGGCGACAGCCTCTACCGCATCGTCCTCGGCTGGCTGGCCGGCACGGCCGCCGGCCTGGCTGCGGGCTTCGCGGTCGGCATCTTCTCGACCGCGCGCGCGGCCGGGCTGCCGCTGGTCTCGGCGCTGTTCCCGGTGCCGAAGATCGCGCTGCTGCCGCTCCTGATCCTGTGGCTCGGCATCGGCGAGGCCTCGAAGGTGGCGACGATCGCGCTCGGCGTCTTCTTCCCGACCGTGATCGCGACGTATAGCGGCGTCGACGGCGTGGCGCGCAACCTGATCCGCATGGCCCAGAGCTTCGACCTGCCGCCGCGCGCGATCCTGGTCAAGGTCGTGCTGCCGGGCACGCTGCCCGCCATCCTCTCGGGGTTCCGGATCACCGCCTCGATCGCGCTGATCCTGCTGGTCGCGGCCGAGATGATCGGCGCGGAATACGGCATCGGCGCCTTCATCCTGGCGGCCGGCAACCTCTACCAGACCGACCAACTCCTGGCCGGGGTCGCGATGCTGTCGGCGCTCGGCCTCCTGATCCACACCCTGCTGTCGCGACTGGAGCGCTGGCTGCTGAGATGGCGCTGAACCTCGGAACCCGCATCCGCCGGCGCACGGCGCCCGAACCGGTCGTTCTGGACTGCGACCTGTGCGTCGTCGGCTCGGGTGCGGCCGGCATCTCGGCGGCGCTCGAGGGGGCCCGCCTCGGCCGCAGGGTCGTCCTGGTCGACGCCCAGCCGGCGCTGGGCGGCCAGGCCGTCAACGGCATCGTCGGCACCTTCTGCGGCCTGTTCTCCAACGGGCCGCGGCCCCACCGCGTCACCTACGGCGTCGCGAGCGACCTGCTGGACGCCCTCGGCCGTGCCGGGGCCGCGTCGCCGCGCCGGGCGCGCAACAGCATCATCGTCCATTACGACGAGACCGCGCTCGCGCGCTGGATGGAGCAGGCGGTGTCGGCCGCGGGCGTCGTCCCGCTGCTGGGCGCCGTGCTGCGCGAGGTGGCGGTCGAGGGCCGCCGGCTGACGCGGCTGCG
>NZ_DASYHS010000066.1:0-5844 GCF_035998295.1 Arenibaculum sp.
GCCGAGCGGCACGTATTCCTCGCCGACCACCTCGCCGCCGAGCTGGTCGAGCAGGATCTTGCAGACGTTGTTCTCCTCCTTCGGGTAGATGTAGTTCGAGCCGATCAGGTAGAACTTCTTGCCGAAGTTCTTGACCAGCCACGGGATGAAGTCCTTCTGCTGCTGGGTCGGCACGGCGCCCGTGTACATCACGTTCTTCGAGCACTCGCGGCCCTCGTAGAGGGTCGGGTACCAGTAGAGCCCCTTGCGCCGCTCGAACACCGGCAGGACGGCCTTGCGCGAGGCGGAGGTGTAGGAGCCGAACACGCTGACGCAGCGGTCGTTGAGGACGAGCTTGTTGGCCTTGTCGGCGAAGGTGGCGGGGTCGGAGGCCGGGTCCTCGATCACCGGCGTGATCTTCATGCCGTTGACGCCGCCGGCCGCGTTGATCTCGTCGATCGCCATCAAGCTGGCGTCGTGCAGCGATTTCTCGACGACGGCGGTGGTGCCGGTCAGCGAGAATAGCAGGCCGACCTTGATCTCGCCCCCCGCCGCCCAGGCGAGGCCCGCGTCCTTGATCCAGATGTGGGGAAAGCCGACCGAGCCGGCCGCCCCCGCGATGGCGGTGGTCCTGAGGAAGTTGCGCCGCGTGATCTTCATGGATGTTCCCTCCGTTCTTTCGTTGGATGTGCGCTGACGGCGTGCGGCACTCGTTGGATCGGTGCCGTTCGAAACGACGAAGGCCCCAGACAGGCGTGCTTGCCTGCTGGGGCCTCCTTGCCTCCTCGGCGGCCCGACGTCATCGGCGGGACCGAGCTATGGATGGTTCATGCGCATCGGGCGATCGATGCCATGCCTGGACAGTATTCCAGCGTTCGGCAGCCATTCCCGGCGCCGCTTCACCAGTCGAACTTCAACCCTGTCCAGACGTCACGTGTTCCGGCGAGAGACCTCCTCAGGTCAGATGTCCTGGAAACGAAAAAAGCCCCACCAGGCTTCACTGCCTGTCGGGGCTTCCTTGCCTAGCCGGCTGCCGACAACACTGGCGGCGCCACGCTCTATACCGAAAGATTGCACTAATTTCTTGAGTCTCGTCAACAGAAAATATCAGGGCACCCGCTGTTCCACCCCGAGCATCTCGTTGGCGTCGATGATGGCGGCGGCGATGTCCTCGATCGTGGTCCGGCGGGCCATGGCGCGTTCGCGGATGAAGCGGTAGGCCTCCTCCTCCGAGATGCGGCGGGTGTCGATCAGGATCGCCTTGGCCTTGGCGACCTTCCTGACGCCGTCGAGGCGCTTCTCGGCCTTGTAGAGCTTCTTGCGCAGCAGGCGCTCGGCCTCGGCCGCCCGATGCGCCATGAACATGGTCGTGAGCAGCCCGAAGGAGCGGACCGGCTTGCTCACGAACCCGCGCGCGCCGTGGTCGGCGACGGCCTTGAGCATGGTCGGGTTCTCGTAGTCGAGGATGGCCACCACCGGCGGCGCGTCGGGACCGCCGGCCCAGGCGAGCCGTCCCTGCCCCGAGAGGACCCGCGTCACGTCGAGGAAGACGAGATCCGCGCTTTCCGGCATCTCCTTCGGAGGCGGCCACTGCGCGGTCACCTGGCAGCCGATGCGGCGAAGCTGTCGGATCAGTTCCTCGGCCTCGGCGTCCTGGGGATGGACGACGAGGACCCTGAAGGCCCGGATGTCGCGAAGGACGTCGACCGCCATGACCATGCGCTCCCTAGCCTGTGCCCTGCGCTTCGACCATGGAGCCCTCTACATCGCGGCCGACTGCAACTGCCGCCGCGACCAGTCGGCGATGCTGTGGTCGACCAGATACGGCTCCGGCTTGACCGCGATCAGCGACTGGGCGACGACCTCGAACCGGCCGGCTTCGCCCACCCGCCCGACCTTCGGCCAGAGATAGGTGTGGTTGTTGTCGGGATCGACGCGGACCCGCCCCTGGGGCGCGTCGTATTCGAGGCCGAGCATCGCGCTGCGCAGCAGGTCGGTGTCCATGCTGCCGGCGACGGCCAGCGCGCGGGCGAAGAGATGGACCTGGAAATAGGCGGCCTCGCACGAGGCGTTGGTCGTCTGGTCGGCGCCGAAGCGGGCCTGGTAGGCGGCGACGAAGCGGCGGTTGGCGGGAGTGTCGAGGGAGGCGAAGTAAGGTGCGGCGGTGACGTGCCCGCGCGCGGCCTCCGCGCCGATCTCCGCGATCTCGGCCTCGCTGGTGGTCAGGCTCGCGATCGGCATGCCGCGCGGGTCGAACCCGGCATCGGCGTAGGCCTGGTAGAGATGCGCGGTCCCGGACCCGACCACGGTCGAGAAGACGACGTCCGGCTCCTTCCGGCGGATGTCGCGGATGATGGCCGCGAAGGACTTGCGCGTCGCGTCGAGCGACACGTAGCGCTCGCCCAGGACCTTGCCCGCGCGCTGCTGCACGAGGTCGCGCATGATCCGGTTCGATTCGAACGGGTAGATGTAGTTGGAGCCGACGAAATAGAAGCGGTTGCCGTAGCTGCTGGTCAGGTAGTCCGCGAGCTGCTCGCCGTTCTGGTTGGGGGCGGCCCCGGTGTAGATGACGTTGCGCGAGCACTCGAACCCTTCGTAGAGGGTCGGGTACAGCAGCAGCCCGTTCCTGCGCTCGACGACCGGGAGCACGGCCTTGCGGGTGCTCGACATGTAGCAGCCGAAGATCACGCCGACCCGGTCCTCCGCCAGCAGCCGTTCGGCGAACGCGCCGAACTGCGCGGAATCGGAAGCCGGGTCGTAGGCCACCGCCTCGATCTCGCGGCCGAGGACCCCGCCGGCGGCATTGATCTCCTCGATGGCGAGGAGCGTGCCCTGCATCTGGGTACGCTCGATCCCCGCCGTGACCCCGGTCTGGGAGAACAGGATGCCGACCCTCCACGGCGCTTCGGTGCTGGCCGTATTGTCCATCTCCGGTCACCTTCTCCATGCCCGGCCGTCCCTGGCCCAGCGGAATCGGGTACAAAAAAAGCTCCCGTCCAGGACCATCGGTCCTGAAGGGAGCGGCATTGCTCCGGTTCGACGCCGGAGCCTACGGCCGTGCCCGGCCGTGGTCGCTACGTCGATCTGTTCGTTCGTTTACTATGCCATCGCATGCCCGTTTCGGCCAGTCCCGTTTTCGGGCCGGCAACCCCATTGCGCGGACCGGGCCGGCGGTGCATACCCGCTTCGCAGGCGGTTCCCTTCCCACGGGCGCATCCATGATCGACCTCCACGGCCGGGCGGTCCGTTCGCGCATCGAGCGCTGGCGGGACGCCGGCCTGATCGACGACGAGACGGCCGGGCGGCTGGCCGCCTTCGAGGCGTCGCGCCCGGCGGCCGGCGTCCCGGCGCTGACGGTCATCGGCGCGCTGTCGGTCGCCCTCGGCATCGTCGCGATCGTCTCGGCCAACTGGGACCAGATCCCGGTCCCGGCCAGGCTCGGCGGCCATGTCGCGCTCAACCTCGCCATCGGAATCGCGGTATGGACCGGCATCGCGCGCGAGCTGCTGATCCTGGTCCTGTCGGCCTCGACGCTGGGGCTCCTCGCCCATGTCGGCCAGAGCTTCCAGCTTCAGGGCGGGGCGGCCGGGCTGCTGGCGGGCTGGCTGGCCTTGGCGACGCCGTTCACCTGGGCGCTCGCGCGCGGGGCGGCCAACCGCTGGCTGTGGACCGCCGGGCTGTTCGCGGCGGCGGGAACGGCATTCGTCGAGAACGCCGACGCGCTCGCCGATGCCGGCCTGGTCGGCACCAGCATCGCCCTGTTCATCGTGGCCGGCTACGCCGCGCCGCTGGCGGACCGCGGCGCCTGGGGCCGACATCTCCACGCGGTCATGCTCGGGGTGCTGGTGACGGCGGCCTCGGCCGCGCAGACGGTCTGGCGCTCCGATTTCACCGCGGCCGACCTGCCGGCGGGCGCGGACGTGATCGCCGGCGCCGCCTGCGCCACGGCAGGCCTGCTCGCCGTCCATGCCGCGCTGGCGCGCCGGGCGCCCGGCCGCCCTTGGCTGACCGCCTTCGTCGCGGCGTCGCCCGCCTACGCGGCACTGCCGTTCCTGGCCGGCGGCGCGGACTCGGCGGTCGTGGCCGCGCTCGGGTTCTGCCTCTACTGGTGGGCGATATCGCAGCTCGCCCATGCGGCCGGACTGACCGGGCTGTACCGGCTGGCCGTGCTCGCGATCGCGGCCCGGGTAGTGGTGGTCTTCATCGAGGCCTTCGGCGGCCTGCTGTTCACGGGCGTCGGGCTGGTCGCCGGCGGCGTGCTGCTGCTGGCGGTCGGCTGGCTCGTCCGCCGGCTGCTGCGCAACGCCGGGAGGGCCGCGTGAGAGGACACCGGCTCCCGATCCTCGCCCTCCTGATCCTGCCGACGCTGGCGGTCACGGCCTGGGCGGCGTGGCTCGCGGCCGAACGCACCGCGCAGCCGGCGCTACGGGTCGCGATCACCGGCTACGACCCGCGCGACCTGCTGCGCGGGCACTATCTCGAGTTCCGGCTCGACCTCGCCGACGCCGACGGGCTGGCCTGCGCCTGCCTGCATCCCGACCCGGCGACGCCGCGGCACCCAGCCGCCGTCCCGGCCAGCTGCGGGGCGCCGCCCCCGCGGGATTGCCGGCATTTCATCGCGGAGCCCCGGCAGGTCTACCGTTACTATGCGGCCGAGGAACGGGCTCTAGCGCTTCAGGAAGAACTTGCGGCGACTCCCGGCGGCATCGCGGTCACCGTGCATTTTCACGGCGACGGCACCGTATCCTTCAGCAACGTCTCGGCAGGCGGCGTCGCCGGAAGCACCTCGCCTTGAGCGTTTCAACCGGCAGGCGTAGCATCGGCCGCCATTTCGCCGAACGGAACCGCCGTGAACCTGCGCCTATTAGGGATTCCCTGGCTGGTCGGCGGCATCTGACCAGCCTCGATGGGACGTGCCAGACCATCGTTCCGGCAGCCGTCGCGCGATGCCTGTGGAATCCCCACCCCTGAGCCGCGTCCGCGGAGTTCAGGCGGGACAGAGGCACGCCCGGCATCACCCCTGAAACAGCATCAGCACCGCCGGCCCTTCGGCGGTGTCGACGACCTGCCCGCCCACGAAGCCCGCGCGCTCGTAGGCGCGGCGCGCGCGGTGATTGTCGGCGGCCGGGTCGATCGCCACCACGGGAGCGCCCCCGGCGATCAGCATCGCGGCGAAGGCCCGGAGAAACGCGCCGCCATGGCCGCGCCCGAGCATGTCCGGCTCGCCGACAAAGGCGTCGACGGCCTCCGCCCCTTCCGGCAGATGCATCATGTGCGACTGGGGCCAGGCGCGGGCGGGATATGCCTGGACATAGGCGAAGGGACGCCCCTCGTGCTCGACGATCCATTGGCGCATCAGGGGCTCGTCGAGGTCCTGCGTCACGATCGCAAGCTGCTCGCCGGGCTCGCCCCACCAGCGCACGACCTCCGGCGTCCGCAACCAGCGCGCCACCATCGGCAGGTCCGCGCGGACGAAGGGCCGGAAGCGATACGGGGCGTCGGTCACCAGCGTCTCCCACGAAATTCCCCGTTGCGGGCGGAGTGTAGCGCCGAACGGGCTTTTTTCCAGCTCCATGTCGGCTGCGGGCATGCCCGTCCGTCCTTCGGAAAAGGAGGACCACCCGCATGCTCTACGCCATCCTCTGCTACGACCGGGAAGACGTCGTCGGCGCCCGGAGCCGCGAGCAGGACGACGCCGTCACGGCCCGGCTCGCCGTCGTGGAGCGCCGGCTCGCCAGGGAAGGCCGGCTCGGACCCGTCGCCCACCTGCTGCCGACGACGACCGCGACCACGGTCCGGAAAGGGCGCGACCTCCTGGTGATCGACGGCCCGTTCGCCGAGACCAGGGAACAGCTCCTCGGCTTC
>NZ_DASYHS010000074.1:0-3153 GCF_035998295.1 Arenibaculum sp.
TAGAGCCGCAGCTCCATCGCGGCCCGGACCCGCCCGGGCGTGTAGAAGCCTTCCTCGTGCAGCAGGTTCACGGTGCCGATCACGGCGCCGTCGAAGACGACCGGCACGTTCACGACCGACCGGCAGCCCAGGCTGTCGATCAGCGCGTGGTCGGGGAACACCTCCGCGATCGCCTCGATCGTGTTGGCGACGAAGGGCTCCCGGCGGTCGACGACCGTCTCGGACCAGGGGCCGACCGGCAGCGGCTTGCGGCCCGACACCGGATAGGCGGCGGGGTCGCTGGTGTGGAGGCGCTGCGCCATGCGGGTCGCATCGTCGTAGGCCATCACCGTGAACAGCTTCGCGCCGACCCGCTCGCGCGCGATCGCCTCCAGGGCGCGCCACGCGGCGGCGGGCTGGCCGGGCTCGGCCAGGGCGGACAGGAAGCGGTCGGCATCGGCAGGCATGCGGGGGTTCCTTCGGCGTCCGTCGGGCCGGCCTCAGGCGGGCGGGAGGCCGATCACCAGCCCCTCGTCCGCCCGCAGCCGGACCGTTTCGCCGACCATCTCACCCCCGCGGTCGAGGCCTGTCGAGAGCCAAATCCGTCCCCCTCCGGGCGGCGCCGCCACGGCCTGCGGCATGCCGGTCATGTTCAGCACGACCAGCGCCCGCGCGCGGGCGTGGCGGCGCTCGAAGGCCAGCACGCCGCCCAGCGCCTCGACCCGGTCATAGCCGCCGGCCGCCAGCACCGGCTCGGCCCGGCGCAGGGCGAGCAGGGCCCGGTGCAGCGACAGCATCGAGCGCGGGTCGGCGCCCTGGGCCTCGACATTGTCCTCCCGGTGGCCGGGCGGCAGCGGCAGCCAGGGCTCGCCGGTCGTGAAGCCCGCCTTCGGTCCCGCGTCCCACGGGATCGGGACCCGCACCGGGTCGCGGCCGAGGCCGATGCCGGGGACGTTGCGCTCCCACGGGTCCTGGACCCGCTCGGGCGGGATCGGCACGTCGGCCATCCCGATCTCGTCGCCCTGGTAGATCGTCGGCGTGCCGCGCAGGGTCAGCAGCAGCATCGCCGCCACGCGCGCCTGCGCCGGGCCGAGCCGGCTCGCGACCCTCGACCGGTCGTGGTTGCCGAGTACCCAGTTCGGCCAGCCGCCCGGCGGCAGCGCCGCCTCGTAGGCCCGGACCAGGGCCGCGACCGCCGCGGCGTTCCAGGGGGTCGAGATCAGGTGGAAGTTGAAGGGCAGGTGGAACCCCGACAGGTCGGCGCCGTAATAGGCCATCAGCCGGTCGATCGGCAGGTAGGCCTCGCCGATCAGCAGCCGGCCGGGGCCGTAGGCGTCCGCGACGCGCCGCATCGCGGCGATCGCGTCGTGCACTTCCGGCTGGTCCATGGTCCGGGTCCGCAGCAGGCGGCGCGCCGGCGACGTCCCCGGCCGCCAGTCCGGGTTCGGCGGGTTGTCGCGCAGCCCCTCGTCCTCGAACAGATGGTGGATCGCGTCGACCCGGAAGCCGTCCACGCCGCGTTCCAGCCAGAAGCGCAGCACGTCCAGCATCGCGTCCCGGACCCCGGGGTTGCGCCAGTTCAGGTCCGGCTGCTCCTTCAGGTAGGCGTGGTAGTAGTATTGGCCGCTCGCCTCGTCCCGGGTCCAGGCGCTGCCGCCGAACTCCGACAGCCAGTTGTTCGGCGGCCCGCCATCCGGGCCGGGATCGCGCCAGACGTACCAGTCGCGCCTGGGATCGGCGCGGGACGAGCGGCTGGCCCGGAACCACGGATGCCGGTCGGAGGTGTGGTTGGGCACGTAGTCGAGGATCACCCGCAGGCCCCGCCCATGGGCCGCCGCGATCAGCCCGTCCATGTCCGCGAGCGTCCCGAACACCGGGTCGATGTCGGTGTGGTCGCTGACGTCGTAGCCGAAATCGGCCATGGGCGACGGGTAGACCGGCGAGACCCAGACCGCGTCCACGCCGAGCCGGACCAGGTGGTCGAGGCGCGCGGCCAAGCCCGGCAGGTCGCCGACCCCGTCGCCGTCGCTGTCCTGGAACGAGCGCGGATAGACCTGGTAGACGGTCCCGTGCCGCCACCACCGGGTATCGTCGTCCACGCTCATCCCTGCAGCAGGGATTGCGCCCCGTCGATCCAGACCGGCGTCCCGGTCACGTGCCGGGAGCGGTCGGAGGCCAGGAACAGCGCCAGTTCGGCGACGTCGAAGCTGGTGCCCGGCCGGTCGTCCGTCAGCGGGATCTCACCCTGGGGGAACTCCATCGGCTCCCCGGCCTCGTCGAGCGAGCGCTGCTCGGTGTTGTCGGAGATCTCGGTGTCGATCGCGCCGGGGCAGATCACGTTGACGCGGATGCGGTGCTTGGCGAGCTCGAGCGCCAGCATCTTCGTCATCGCCAGCTGCGCCGCCTTGGTGCAGGAATAGGCGGTCGCCCCGGCATTGCTGAACACCCGGGTGCCGTTGATCGAGGACGTCACGATCACCGACCCTCCGCCCGCCTTCTTGAGGTGCGGGACCGCGTAGTGGAGCGTCAGGTAGGTGCCGCGCAGGTTGATCGCGACGGTCCGGTCCCATTCCTCGGGCGCCAGCTCATCGATCGGCGCCCACACGCCGTTGATGCCGGCATTGGCGAACACGACGTCGAGGCGGCCCCATTCCCCGGCCAGGCGCCGGACGGCCTGCTCCATCGCCGCGGCGTCGGCGACGTCGGCGACGAGGGCCACCGCCTCGCCGCCGGCCGAGCGGATCTCGTCCGCGGTGCTGCGGACCTCCTCCTCCGTCCGGCTGAGGACGCCGACCCTGGCGCCCTCGCGCGCGAACAGCACGGCCGCCGCCTTGCCGATGCCCGACCCGGCGCCCGTGACCAGGGCCACCTTGTCCCGCAGTTCCATGGCTCCGCTCCCTCCGCTGCCTGATGCGCCAACCGGCGCGGCGCGGAGCGGTTCCGTGATCGTCGCGGCCGGCCCGCGACCCTGCTACTTCGCTCCCGGGCCGGGAGAGGAACGGCACCGGCGCGAATATCCCCTCTCCCGTGCAACGGGAGAGGACTCCCCACCGTTGAGTCAAGGGCGAGAGCAACGGCTTGAGCCGAGGGTGATGATGGCCTCGTCGGTCCAGGGGCGTAAAGCCGGGCGCTGCGCGCCCCCGCCTTCGGCGGCTTCGGGCTTGACGCCCCCGG
>NZ_DASYHS010000084.1:0-11975 GCF_035998295.1 Arenibaculum sp.
GCCGGTTCTCCTCCTGGGCGGACAGTTCGACGAGGCGGGCCCGGACGTCCGCGCGCGACCACGGCGCCGAGCCGGGGGCGCAGCCGGCACGGCGCGCGGCCTCGGCCAGGGGCGCGCCCCGCGCGGCGATGCGGCAGAACAGTTCGATGCTCGATGCCAGCGGCTGGGCGGCGGTAGCGGCCATGGGGCGTCCTCCTCGTTCCGGTAGAAAGAACAATATGAGAACACGCAGCGGCGGTAGTCAAGAGGCGACCTTCGACGCCACCATCGCATGGACGGACGCGACCCTGCCGACTTGCCTGTGGCACGTTCCCGGACTCCAGGCTATTATGGATTAACCAATATGAGTTCGCGGTCCGCGTGCATCGAGCCGGCGGACTCGCCCTCCAGAGGACCCAATGGCACTCGGACGCGCGCTCGCCGGCATGGCCCTGGCCGCCGCTCTCCCTTCCCTGCTCGCCGGATGCGGCGTTACCCGCGACCCCGGCTTCGTCGCCCGCGAGTGGGACAGCAGCATGCGGGAGCTGAACATCTATCCGCTGTTCCCGCCCCGCGAGGACGTCCAGGTCGGCGACCTCTACGTCGTCCTGGCCGACGCGAAGGACGGGCCGCAGGACATCGACTACGGCACGCCCGGCATCTGGCTCGACAGCCTGCTGACGCGTGACCTCGTCGAGGCTTTCTACGATGCGCGCGCCAACCTGCCCCAGGGCCTGCCGGCGGCGCTCGGCCCCGACGGAAACCCGGTGGCGGCCGGCGGCAGCGCCGTCACGCCGACCCCCCTGTCCCAGGTCGTCTCGGCGACCCCGCCCGACAACGCCTACCGCAGCGCCGATCCGCTGGGACGCCTGCGGCTGGTGCAGTTCCCCGCGTTCAGCCTCGCCCTGCTCGACGAGAGCCAGATCGGCCTCGCCGCGCCGAGCCTGCTCGGCGGCCTCCTGGGCGGGATCGGCGATAGCGACGACCTCAACCTGAGCCTGTCGGTGCCGCAGGCGGAATCCTACGCGCTTCCCGCCAACGCCCTGATCGACCTGCTGCAAAAGCAGTGCGCGGCCGGCAAGCCGGTGATCGATCCTGCCCGCGTCGCGCTGGCGGGCGACATGCTGCGCCGGCCCGGCGACGCCACCGGCACGCCCGTCCTGACCGTGATCAGCGAGGTGTTCTATACGCGCACGCTCGACTACACCTTCTCGCGCCAGAGTGGATTCGGCATCGGCGCCGCAGCCGGCTCCGCCGCGACCGGCAGCCAACCCGTGCCGGGCACGGACACCGGGTCCACGACCGACACCGCAGCCGGGACCGACATCGAGGCGCGGCTGGCGGCGCTCGAGACACAGGTCAACGGGACCGTGTCGGCGGCGGGCGGGCAGACCCTGCCGGGCGCACGCGGCAGCATCACCTTCGCCGGCGACCGCTCGATCCGGCTGTCGCAGAGCTTCGAGCGGCCGATCGCGATCGGCTACCGCGCGCTGTTCGTCCGCACGCTGCCGGACTGCGGGCTCGACGGGTATTCCTCCTACGTCGCGAGCGACGGGGTGCTGCTAACCGCCGGCCAGCAGGTGCTCGGCACGGTGCTGTTCGACCGCGGCGCGGCCACGGTCGATCCATCGGATGCCGCCGCGATCGCGGCCCATCTGGCGGCGGCCGGCGGGCCGGCGGCGGCACGGGCGGTCACCGTCGAGGCATCCGCCGAACCGGACGAGGGCCAGGGCGACCCCGGCAAGCTCGCGGCCGCCCGCGCGCAGGCCGTCGCCTCCGTCCTGACCAGCGCCGGCCTGCCCGCCTCCGCAGTCACGACCGTCACCCGCCAGGCGCCCACGGCCGGCGCCCCGGGAACGGGAGCCTCGGCCGGCCGCTCGGTCCGGATCGTTGCCGGAGGGACCTGATCAGGCCAGGACCATGTCGTCGCGGTGGATCATCTCGTCGCGGCCGCGCCAGCCCAGGATCTCCGCGATCTCCTGGCTGTGGTGGCCGAGGATGAGGCGGGCATCCATGGCCGAGTAGGCGGAGAGGCCGCGGGCGACCACGCGGCCTCCGGCGGTGCGGACCGCGACGAGGTCGCCGCGCTCGAAATCGCCCTCGACGCCGACGACCCCCTTGGGCAGCAGGCTGGTGCCCCGCCGCAGCGCCGCCGCCGCCCCCTCGTCGACGACCAGCGCGCCCGCGGGCGCCAGATGGCCCGCGATCCAGCGCTTGCGCGCGGTCAGCGGCTCGCCCGCCGGCAAGAACCAGGTGCAGGGCGCCCCTCCCTCCTCCGGCGCGTGGTCGAGTGCCGCCAGCGGGTTCATGCGCTTTCCCTTCGCGATCGCCATCCGGCAGCCGGCCGCGATCGCGATTCGGGCGGCGGCGATCTTGGTCACCATCCCGCCTGAGCTGTAGCCCGGCGGCGGCTCGCCCGCCATGCCCTCGATCTCCGAGGTCAGCTCGCGCACCTCCGGGATCAGGACCGCATCCGGGTCCTTGCGCGGGTCCGCGGTGTAGAGGCCGTCGATGTCGGACAGCAGCACCAGCGTGTCGGCACTGATCATCTGGGCGACGCGCGCGGCCAGGCGGTCGTTGTCGCCGAAACGGATCTCGGCGGTGGCGACCGTGTCGTTCTCGTTGATGACCGGGACGGCGCCCAGGCGCAGCAGCGTCTCCAGCGTCGCGCGGCCGTTGAGGTGGCGGCGGCGGTCCTCGGTGTCGTCGAGGGTCAGCAGCACCTGGGCGACCGTCAGCCCGTGGCGGGCCAGCGTCTCCTGGTAGGCGTGGGCGAGACGGATCTGCCCCGTCGCGGCGGCGGCCTGCTTCTCCTCCAGCCGCAGGGGCCGGCCGACCAGGCCCAGATGCTCGCGCCCGACCGCGATCGCGCCGGAGGAGACCACCACCACCTCCTGCCCGCGGGCGCGGCAGGCTGCGACGTCGTCGGCGAGCGCGTCCAGCCAGGCACGGCGGATGCGGCCGTCCGTCTCGTCGACCAGGAGGGCCGAGCCGATCTTGACGACGAGGCGCCGCGCCGCGCGCAGCGTGTTCGGGGAGACGGTCATGGGTCGGTGCCGGAAAGTTCGGGTCGCCGACGAATATCCCGGGCGCGCCCGGGACGCCACCGGCAATTTGCCGTCCGGCAAGGTTGGGGAGGACGCACCCGGCTCGGGCCACTATAGTGCGCCTCCATGATGCGGCCCCCGATCGAGAAGCTCCGTCCCGCGACGAGAGGACGGCCGGCCCATGGCAGGTGAGACGGCCGGCCGGGACGCCTGGCTGCCGGCCAGCGTCGGGCTGGTCGCGGGCGCCAGCGTGTTCTCGATCACGATCGGCCTGAGCTATCCCCTCCTGGCGCTGAAGCTGAGCGCGGCGGGCGTCGGGGACACCATGATCGGGATCAACGCCGCGGTGACGCCGCTCGGCATGATCCTCTCCGCGCCCTTCGTGCCCGGGCTGACGCGACGGCTGGGTCCGTGGGCGATCCTGCTCGGCTGCACCATCGCGTCCGCCGTGCTGTTGCTGCTGATCGGCGCCACGCAGGAGGTCGCCGCCTGGTTCCCGCTGCGCTTCCTGCTCGGATGCACCACCGGCGCGCTCTTCGTCGTGACCGAGGCCGGCGTCCTCGAGGCATCGCCCGCCCATATCAGGGGGCGGATGATGGGCGCCTACACGACGTCGGTCACCCTGGGCTACGCCCTGGGGCCGCTGATCCTGGTCGCCACCGGCCATGGGGGCTGGTTGCCTTTCGCCGCCGCCACGGCGATCCTGCTGGCCGCCTCCCTCGTGCTCACGGCGGCCCGCGCGCCGCTGCGCGGGCGCCTGGTCCCGTCGGGGGGCTCCGGGTCCGTCACGTCCTTCCTGCCCAAGGCGCCGGTCCTGCTGGTCGCCTGCGCCGCCGTCGCCTCCTTCGACAACGCCAGCATGTCGTTCCTGCCGCTGTACGTCGCCGACGAGGGCTTCGACGTCCGGACCGGCAACCAAATGCTGTCGGTCCTGCTGCTCGGCGGCATGGCGCTCCAGTATCCGATCGGCTGGATCGCCGACCGGACTTCCGTCCCGGCGACCTTCCTGGGATGCGCCGCGGCCAGCCTCGCCGGCTGCATCGCCTTCCCGCTCGCCCTCGATGCGGGCCCGCTGCTCTGGGCCATGCTCGTGCTCTGGGGCGGAGCGGCGGTCGGCGTCTACACCATGGCCCTTGCGGAGCTGGGTGCCCGGTTCACCGGCACCGAGCTCGTGAGCGGCAACGCCGCGGTGGCGATGACCTGGGGCGCCGGCTCGCTGCTCGGCGTGCCCTCCGCCGGGGCCGCGATGGATACGGCCGGCGGCGCGGGCCTGCTGGTCGTCCTGGCGGTCCCCTTCGCGGTGCTCGTCCTCCTGACCGCCACCCGCCGCCGCTAAGCCCCGGCCGTACGGGCGTCATCGAAACGTAACTTGACGCCCCGGCTGTTTCGACGTTTCTCTAACTGTCGTAACGACTGGGAAGACCCCGATGGAAACGAAGACCGCGGTGCAGGCGCTGTCGGCACTAGCACAGGAAACGCGCCTCGCGGTGTTCCGCCTGCTCGTCATCGCCGGACCCGACGGATTGAACGCGGGGGACATCGCCCAGCGCCTGGGCGTCGGGGCATCGACGATGTCGCATCACCTCGCCCATCTGGAACGCGCGGGCCTCGTACGCTCCCAGCGCGTCCAGCGTCAGATCTTCTATGCAACCGATTATGCGGGCACGCGCCGGCTGCTGGCCTTCCTGATGGAGGACTGCTGCCAGGGCATGCCGGAACTGTGCGACGTCGGCGCGGAATGCGCCCCGCCCGGAGAGGCCGAAACCTGCGGAGCTCGAGGAAGCCGCCCATGAACCCGCCACGGACCTACACCGTCCTGTTCCTTTGCACCGGCAACAGTGCCCGCAGCATCATGGCGGAGGCGGCCATGAACCGCTGGGGTGCCGGCAGGTTCCGGGCCTTCAGCGCCGGCAGCCAGCCCAAGGGCCAGGTGCATCCGATGACGCTGGCGCTGCTCGAGGGCCTGAACTACGACGTCTCGCCCTTCCGCTCGAAGTCCTGGGACGAGTTCGCCGGACCGGGGGCGGAGCCGCTCGACTTCGTGTTCACGGTCTGCGACAACGCGGCCGGCGAGGTCTGCCCGATCTGGCCGGGCCAGCCGATGACGGCGCATTGGGGCGTCGAGGACCCGGCCGCCTTCGTCGGGCCGGAGGACAAGACGCTGAAGGCGTTCCGCCGCGCCTATCTGGAGTTGGAAGGCCGGGTCAAGGTCTTCACGAGCCTGCGGCACGAGGCGCTCGACAGGCTTTCGCTTCAGGCCAAGCTGCGCGAGATCGGGCTGATGCGCCCGGAGGTCGAGAATGGCGCAGCCTGAGGCCGTCGTCGGCGCCGGGCGCGAGCGCCCGGGCATCGGTTTCTTCGAGCGCTGGCTGAGCCTCTGGGTCGGCCTGTGCATCGTCGCCGGGATCGGCCTCGGCCATGTCGCCCCCGGCGCGTTCGCGGCCATCGCCGCCGCCGAGGCGGCGCGGGTGAACCTGCCGGTCGCGGCCCTGATCTGGCTGATGATCATCCCCATGCTGCTGAAGATCGACTTCGGCGCGCTGGGCCATGTCCGCGAGCACTGGCGCGGGATCGGCGTCACCCTGTTCATCAACTGGGCCGTCAAGCCGTTCTCGATGGCGGTGCTGGCCTGGCTGTTCATCGGCCAGCTCTTCGCGCCGCTCCTGCCCCAGGACCAGATCGGCTCCTACATCGCGGGGCTGATCCTGCTGGCCGCGGCACCGTGCACGGCCATGGTGTTCGTCTGGTCGAACCTGTGCGACGGCGAGCCCCATTTCACGCTGGGCCAGGTGGCGCTCAACGACCTCATCATGGTCTTCGCCTTCGCCCCCATCGTCGGGCTGCTGCTGGGCGTCGCCGCGATCACCGTGCCCTGGGACACCCTGCTGCTGTCCGTCGCGCTCTACATCGCCGTCCCGGTCGTGGTCGCCCAGGGATGGCGGCGGCATCTGCTTGCAACGGGCGGCGAGGCGGCGCTCGCCCGCATGCTATCGGTACTCCAGCCCTTCTCGCTCGCGGCCCTGCTGGCGACCCTGGTGCTGCTGTTCGGCTTCCAGGGCGAACGGATCCTGGCCGAGCCGGCGGTGATCCTGCTGTTGGCGGTGCCGATCCTGATCCAGGTCTACCTGAATGCCGGCCTCGCCTACTGGCTGTCGCGGCGCTTCGGCGTGGCGTGGTGCGTCGCCGCTCCCGCGGCGCTGATCGGCGCATCCAACTTCTTCGAACTGGCGGTCGCGGCCGCGATCAGCCTGTTCGGCCTCAACTCCGGCGCGGCGCTTGCGACCGTGGTCGGCGTGCTGGTCGAGGTTCCCGTGATGCTGTCCGTCGTGCGAATCGTCAAGGCCAGCCGCGGCTGGTACGAAAGGGGAGCCCATGCCTGAGCTGACCGCGGAACCGCTGGATGCCGGGTCGATCGCCGAACTGGCGGCAGCGCTCGGCGATGCCGGGCTGCCGACGGACGATCTCGGCGAGCCGGGCCGGGCCTTCTTCCGCTTCCGCGACGAGGCCGGCACGGTGGTCGCCTATGGCGGGATGGAGCCCTGTGGCGCCGCGGTGCTGCTGCGCTCGATCGTGACGCTGCCCTCGGCCCGCGGCCGGGGGCACGGGCGCGCCGTGGTCGACTGGCTGGCGGCGCGCGCGGCGGCGGACGGGGCCGAGGAGCTCTACCTCCTGACGACGACGGCGGCGCCGTTCTTCGCCGCCGCGGGCTTCCAGCCCGCGGACCGCGCGACCGCCCCGGCGGCCGTCACGGCGAGCCGCCAGTTCTCCGGCCTGTGCCCGGCGAGCGCCGCGTTCCTGCGCCGGCCCGCGTAGCGGCCGTCACGGCTCCTCGTCGTACCATTCCTCGCCGTCCTCGGCGCGGCGCCGGGCCAGTTCCTCGCGCGCTTCGGCGGCACGCCGGTTCCGGGCGAGCCCGGCCTCCGCCGCGTGCGGGTCGCGGCCCTCCTCGGCGGCGGCCGCCCGCGCCTCCTTGATGCGGGAGAGCAGTTCGAACAGGACGGGCTCGACGCCGATGCCGGCCGCGCCCGACAGCGCCAGGACCGGCGACCCGGTTACGGCGCGCAACGCGGCCAGCTTCGCCTCGACCTCCTCCTCGACCAGGGCGTCGACCTTGTTGAGGCCGACGATCTCGGGCTTGCCGGCGAGGCCGTGGCCGTAGGCGTCCAACTCGCCCCGGATCACGCGGTAGGCCTCGACGACGCCGTCCTGGGTGCCGTCGACGAGATGCAGCAGCACGTTCGTGCGCTCGACATGGCCGAGGAAGCGGTCGCCGAGCCCGGCGCCGCCGCTCGCCCCCTCGATCAGGCCGGGGATGTCGGCCAGCACGAACTCCTCGTCGCCGGCGCGAACGACGCCGAGATTGGGGGTCAGGGTCGTGAAGGGATAGTCGGCGATCTTCGGGCGTGCGCGCGAGCAGGCGGCCAGGAAGGTGCTCTTGCCCGCATTCGGCAGCCCGACCAGCCCGGCATCGGCGATCAGCTTCAGGCGCAGCCAGATCCAGCGCTCCTCTCCCGGCCAGCCGGGGTGGAACTGGCGGGGCGCGCGGTTGGTCGAGCTCTTGTAATGGGCGTTGCCGAAGCCGCCGTCGCCGCCCTTCAGCAGGACGGTGCGCTGGCCGGGCGCCGTCATGTCCGCGAGCACGGTCTCGCCGTCCTCGTCCAGCACCTGCGTGCCGACGGGCACGCGCAGGACCACGTCCTCGCCACTGGCGCCGGTGCGGTTGCGCCCCATGCCGTGGCCGCCGCGCGGCGCCTTGAAGTGCTGCTGGTAGCGGTAGTCGATCAGCGTGTTGAGGCCGTCCAGCGCCTCGATGACGACGTCTCCGCCCTTGCCGCCGTCGCCGCCGTCGGGCCCGCCGAACTCGATGAACTTCTCGCGGCGGAAGCTGACGACGCCCGGCCCGCCATCGCCGCTCTTCAGGAAGACTTTCGCCTGGTCGAGGAATTTCATGGGAGTACCCGCCCCGGTCGGAAATGGGATCGGGAAACGGCATCGGGGGGACCGGTCGCCCGATCCCCCCGATGAACCCGATGGTGGAAGCCCTGGATCGGGCAGCGTCAGCCGGCGAGCGTCACTCGGCCGCGGCCGGCACCTCGTCCGCGATCGAGACGAGCATGCGGTCGCCGGACTTGCGGAACCGGACCTGCCCGTCGACGAGAGCGAACAGCGTATGGTCCTTGCCCAGGCCGACATTGGCGCCGGGATGGAACTTGGTACCGCGCTGACGGACGATGATGTTGCCGGCCAGCACGCTCTCGCCGCCGAAGCGCTTCACGCCGAGACGGCGACCGGCGCTGTCGCGGCCGTTGCGGGAGCTACCGCCTGCCTTCTTATGTGCCATTTCCGAATCTCCTCTGCCCGGGCCGGCCGATCAGGCGCTGGCCTGGATGCCGGTGATGCGCAGGACCGTCAGGTCCTGG
Organism: Arenibaculum sp.; assembly: GCF_035998295.1. Lineage (NCBI taxonomy): Bacteria > Pseudomonadati > Pseudomonadota > Alphaproteobacteria > Rhodospirillales > Azospirillaceae > Arenibaculum > Arenibaculum sp. Next base: position 8,447 of record NZ_DASYHS010000084.1, read on the forward strand.
CGGTGCCCGTTCTTGCGCCGGTAGTTCTGGCGGCGCTTCTTCTTGAAGACGATGATCTTCGGGCCGCGATCCTGGGCGACGACCTCCGCGGTCACCGAAGCCCCGGCGACCACCGGCGTGCCGACGGAGGTGCTGCCGCCGTCGCTGACCATCAGCACGTCGTCCAGACTGATGGTCGCGCCAGGCTCACCCGCCAGCTTCTCGACCCTGATCACGTCGCCGCTGGCGACCTTGTACTGCTTGCCGCCGGTACGAATGACTGCGAACATGTCTGCCACTGCCGTATCTGAAAATAAACGGCGGGCACACATTTCCGGCAGGTCCTCGCGACCCATCAGCCCTGTGCCCGCTTGCAAGAGAGGCGGAATATACGCATCCCCGCCCCCCTGTCAACCACTCCCTGCCCCGCGCGGCGACAATCCCGAGGCCCCGGCCCGGCGGCGGACGACCTGCCGGCCGAAGCGGGTCCACTGGCGCGGCCGCGCCCCCGCGGCGACGGCATCGGCGAGCCCGTCCGGGTCGTCCGCGACGAACCCGGCCAGCGTCTCGATCCCGTAGGAGAACAACCGGTCCGACAGCGTGGTGCTCGGCCCGACCATGGCGACGCGCGCCGGACCCGCGAGGTCGAGCAGCCTGGGCAGGGTCCGGTTGGGCAGCGTGGAGCCGGTCAGCACGACCTGCGCCGCGCCGGGAAGCAGCCAGTCCGCAGCTTCGGGCGGGAACCGGCCCTCGCCGGGGCTGGCATCGATCACCTCGGCGCGCGGCAGCCGGTCCAGCAGGTCGGGGAAGGCGCCGACGACGACGAGGCGCCCCGGAGCCGGTCCGGCGGAGCCGACGACGGCATCCAGGCCGTTCCCGGCTTCGGCGTCCAGATCGGGCCGGTTGTAATGCGCGTTGACGGCGGCGAAGCCGAGCGTGGCGTCGAACGGGTCCCAGGCTTCGATCCGCCGCGCCAGCGCCCCGAGGCCGTGCCGGCCGAGCGCGCGCAGCCGATAGGCGGGCACGGCGGCCCCCTCCGGCATGCGGGCGACGCCGCACCCCCGCGCGCTTCGCACCAGGACCCAGGGCGGCGCGCATTCGATCCGCCGCACCTCGTCGTCCTCCACGCCGTTCAGCAGGTCGCGGTAGAGCCGGCAGCCGCCCCACCAGCGCCACAGCGCGTCCTCCTCGGGCGGCAGCATGCGCGACAGCGTGCCGGCGAAGGCCAGCCAGTCCGGCAGGTACTTGCCGTTGACCGAGGTCAGCACCGGCACGCCTTCGGCGACGGCATCGCCCAGCTCCGAGGCGAGGCCGCCGCCCTGGCTCTCCAGCCCGCCGAACTTGTTGAGGACCAGCAGGTCCAGGCCGCCGGCCCGCGCCGCGCGGATCAGCGCCGACGCCTCGGCCACGCCCGCCGGGTCGACCCGGCATGAGGACGAGCCGCGGCCGAGGCGCTGGCTTATCGGGATCGCCCGCCCGGTCGCGATCTCGACCAGTTCCATCTCGTCGGCGCAGACGGCGCCGCCCGCCTGCGTGCCGCCGCCCTGGCGCTGGACGACGCCGCCGACGCGAAAGCCGCGCCCCGCGAGCGCCGTCGCGAACCGCGATATCAGCACGTCGACGCCGCTGCCCGGCCCATGGACGACGACGGCCGGCGGCAGGGCCGGCGGGATCAGGCGGGCGGACGGGGATACGGCCATGAGCGGTTCCGTTGCGAGCGGGCCGGTCATGTTAGCGGAAACCGGCCGGAAGTCCCTATATGTAAGGGCGCACGCCGCGGCGGACAGGCGCATGCCGGAGCGCAATTCTATTCTTGCGACCCGCTTGGCCTTGGGGTAGTTTGCGCGCCTCGCGGGCCGGGGTGCCGAAGCTTGCCGGCGCGCGATGCGGACGGGTGGTCGAGTGGTTGAAGGCACCGCACTCGAAATGCGGCGTACCTGCAAGGGTACCGTGGGTTCGAATCCCACCCCGTCCGCCACTTCCCTCTGAGTTTCTCAATGTTTGCAGCATCTTGCGACGGCTCTTCGCCGTCCTGCCCACATCTGTACCCACATTCGCAGAGCGATCACTGACGAGCGGCGGCGAACATTCGCGTTGAGGCGCTTGTCTGAGTGAAAGGCTTCGCACGCGTGCAGCGGCCCCGCGGGACGCGGCCGCGCGACGGGCAGGCCGCAGTCGAAATTCAAGCGGACCGAGCCCTTCCTGCACACGAGGCCGTTCCAGTTGGCCCGCCCCACGTCGAAGGCGATCACGCCGTGGAGCTTGGGAAGCCTCTCCGGGGCAGTGAGGTGGTCCCCGATGGCCGGACAGTTTGGCGGCTGGAATAAGCTTGGTTCAGGTCTCCGTCATGCCGCCAAGCCGATCCCAGTCTCGATGCCCTGGTAGGCCTCGTCCGGGGTGCTGCCGCCGAGCCGCGAATGCGGCCTCTCGGCATTGTAGTAGGTCACCCACCGTCCGATCCCGGCGCGCGCCTCGCTGCCGGTCTCGAAAGCGTTCAGGTAGACGCACTCGTATTTCAGGCTCCTCCATAGCCGCTCGATGAACACGTTGTCCATCCACCGGCCGCGCCCGTCCATCGACACCCGGATGCCCGCCTCGCTCAAGACGCCGGTGAAACGGGGGCTGGTGAACTGGCTGCCCTGGTCGGTATTGAAGATCTCCGGGCACCCGTATCGCGCCAGCGCCTCCTCAAGCGCTTCGAGGCAGAAGTCCACGTCCATGGTATTCGAGAGCCGCCACGACAGCACCTTCCTCGTGGCCCAGTCCATCACCGCGACGAGATACAGAAAACCGCGCCGCATGGGAATGTAGGTCAGATCGGCACACCAGACCTGGTTCGGCCGCTCGATGGACAGGCTCCGCAGCAGGTAGGGCCAGACCCGGTGCTCGGGGTGCGGCACCGTCGTCCGCGGCCGCTGGTAGACCGCCGCCAAGCCCATCTTCGCCATCAACCGCCGCACCCGCTTGCGGCCGACGACATGGCCCTGACGACGTAGGTGGCGCGCCATCTGGCGCGAGCCGTACCAGGGCGTCTCCAGGAACTGCGCGTCGATCAACCGCATCAGCTTCAGGTTCAGCGCGCTCTCGCCCCGGACCGGCCCGTAGTAGGCCGACCGGCTGATCGAGACCAGCTCGCATTGCCGCACGATCGACAGCCGCGGATGCTCGGGCTCGATCATCTCGCGCCTCCGGCCGACGCTCATCGACCGGAGGCCTTGCGCAAAAAATCCCGCTCCACTACCAACTGGCCGATCTTGGCGTGCAGCTTCTCCACCTCGTCCTCGCGCGCCGTCTCGGCTGCCTCCGCCTTGCCCGAAAACACCGCGGCCATGCCCTCGACCGCCTGCCGCTTCCAGGCATTGATCAGCGTCTGGTGGACGCCGTGCTTGCTCACCAGCTGCGCGATCGTCAGCTCGCCCCGCAACGCCTCCAGCGCAACTTTCGCCTTGAACTCAGCCGTGTAATGCTTCCGCTTTCCCGTCATCGGGTCCGTCCTTTCCCCAGGGCGAACCAAGCTTAGCCGACTGCTCGGGTGATGGGGACCACCTCA
>NZ_DASYHS010000096.1:0-20023 GCF_035998295.1 Arenibaculum sp.
CGGGCCGCCTCCTCCGGCGTCGCCGGGAACTGCGTGCACTCGTCCAGGCACATCGTGACGTTGCTGTCGAGCAGGTGCTGGATCTCGATCGAGCGCTCCGGCGTCAGGTGGTGGCGGCGCCCGTCGAGATGGGAGCGGAAGGTGACCCCCTGCTCGTCCATCGTGCGCAGGCCCGACAGCGACATCACCTGGAACCCGCCGGAATCGGTCAGGATCGGCCCGCTCCAGTTCATGAAACGGTGCAGCCCGCCGAGCTGGGCCACCCGCTCCGCGGTCGGGCGCAGCATCAGGTGGTAGGTGTTGCCGAGCAGGATCTCGGCGCCGGTCGCGCGCACGCTGTCCGGCATCATCGCCTTGACCGTGCCCACGGTGCCCACGGGCATGAAGGCCGGCGTCTCCACCGTGCCGTGGGCGGTGGTCAGGCGCCCGCGCCGGGCGGCGCCGTCGCTCGCCAGCAGCTCGAAGCCGAGGCCGCTCATCCCGCCCTCCGCAGCAGCGAGGCGTCGCCGTAGGAATAGAACCGGTAGCCGGCGGCGACGGCATGGGCATAGGCCGCGCGCATGCGCTCCAGGCCTGCGAAGGCCGAGACGAGCATGAACAGCGTCGAACGCGGCAGATGGAAGTTGGTGAGGAGCAGGTCCACGATCCTGAAGCGGTAGCCGGGGGTGATGAAGATGTCGGTATCGCCGGCGAATTCCGCCAGACTGCCATCCTCGGCGGCGGCACTTTCCAGCAGCCGGAGCGAGGTGGTGCCGACGGCGACGATCCTGCCGCCGGCCCGCCGCGCGGCCTCGACCGCGCGCACGGTCCCGGCGGGGACCTCGCCCCATTCCGCGTGCATGCGGTGCTCCCGCACGTCCTCGACCTTGACCGGAAGGAAGGTCCCGGCGCCGACATGCAGCGTGACCGGGACCCGGCCGATCCCGCGCGCCTCCAGGCGGCGGAGCAGGTCCGGGGTGAAGTGCAGCCCGGCGGTGGGCGCCGCCACCGCCCCCTCGGCCGAAGCGAACACGGTCTGGTAGTCCTGCGCGTCCTGCGCCGTGGCGCCCTCCGGGCGGCGGATATAGGGCGGCAGCGGCACCGTGCCGTGCCGATGCAGCGCCGCCGTCAGCGCCTCGCCGCCGACGCAGAAGCGCAGGCCGACGTCGCCCTCGTCGTGCTTCGCCACGACCTCGGCCGAGAAGCCGGGCGCGAACGCGATCGTGTCGCCCGGGCGCAGCCGCTTGGCAGGCTTGGCGAAGGCCCGCCAGCGGTCGGGCCCTTCGCGCCGGTGCAGCGTCACCTCGACCCTGGCCTCGCCGCGCCGCCCGGCCAGGCGCGCCGGGATCACCCGCGTGTCGTTGTAGACGAGCAGGTCGCCGGGCCGCAGCAGGTCGGGCAGGTCGCGCACCACGCGGTCGGCGAGGATTTCCGCGACGTCGAGCAGGCGCGCGGCGTCGCGCGGGCGCGCCGGTTCGCCGGCGATCAGCCCGGGAGGAAGTTCGAAGTCGAATTCGGCCGTCTTCATGGGAGGCGCCGATATAGACGATCGCCGGGGCCGGGGAAAGCCGATTATTGACGCACCCCGCCGAGCGCCTCGGTCAGGAAGGCGACGAAGGACCGGACGAGCGGCGGCACCGTCGGCGTCCAGTGCCGGGACGCGACGATCCGCGAGCCGAAGGACCCCTCCGCCGTCCAGTCCGGCAGCACCTCCTCCACATCGCCCTGCACGATCCGGGACGCCACCGTGAAATCCGGCAGCAGCCCGATGCCGGCGCCGTCCAGCACCGCGTCGCAGAGCACCTCGCTGTTGTTGACGCGGTAGCGCCCGCCCACGCGGACCTCGGCCACGGCGCCGTCCCGCCGCAGCCGCCAGACCGTGGACGCCTCGTTGCGCAGATAGAACAGGCACTCGTGCCCGGCGAGGTCGGCGGGGCTCCCGGGGCGGCCGCGACGCTCCAGATAGCCCGGCGCCGCCACGAGGTGCCAGGTCACCGTGCGGATCGTCCAGGCCATGTGCGTGTCCGGCGGCGTGTCGGTATGGCGGACGCACAGGTCGAACCCCTCCGCGGCGAGGTCGACGAGCTGGTCGCCCAGCGACAGCTCGACCGAGACCTCGGGATGGGCGGCGAGATAGGCGGGGACGACGGGGCCGACCAGGCGCCGGCCGATCACGACCGGGGCCGTGACCCGCAACAGCCCGCGCGGCGAGGCCCGCAGCTGCCGCACGGCGTCGAAGGCCTGCTCCGCCTCGTCCGCCGACCGGCGGGCATGGTCGGCGAACCGGCGCCCGGCATCGGTCAGGCTGACCCGCCGCGTCGTCCTGACGAGGAGCGGCAGCCCGACTTCGCGCTCCAGCTCGCTCACCTTGCTGCTGACCGCGGACTTGGACAGGCGCAGCCGCGCCGCCGCGGCGGTGAAGCTCAGATGCTCGGCCACCAGGAGGAAGACCGCCAGCAGGCCGAGGCGATGCGGGTCCATTGTTCCTCCAAGCGAACGGTGAATTCAGGACAAGCGGATTGTCCTTCAGTCTGGTTCGCCTACTCTCGCCGGGCAACACGTTTGGAGGATTGCCGATGCCCCGCCCCTTCCACCTGGCGACCACTCCCCGGCTGCGTATCGCCTATGAGGAGCACGGCCCGCGCGACGCCCCCGCGGCGATCCTGCTCCATGGCTGGCCCGACGACGTCCGGACCTGGGACGGGGTGGTGCCGGACCTGGCCGCGCGCGGCCGGCGCGTGATCGTGCCCTATCTGCGCGGTTTCGGGCCGACGCGCCTACGCTCGGGCGTCGCGCGCAGCGGGCAGCTCGCGGCGCTCGGCCAGGACGTGCTCGACCTGGCCGACGCGCTGGGCCTGCCCGCCTTCGCGGTCGTCGGGCACGACTGGGGCGCGCGGGCGGCCTATATCGCCGCGGCGCTGGCGCCCGAGCGCGTGACCTGCTGCGTGGCGCTGTCGGTCGGCTGGGGCACCAACGACCCGAACCAGGCGCTGCCCTTCGCCCAGGCGCGGAACTACTGGTATCACTGGTACATGGCGCTCGACCGCGGGGAGAAGGCGGTACGCGACGACGGGGCGGCGTTCGCGCGCTGCATGTGGGACACGTGGTCGCCCGGCTGGCGCGCCGACGACCGGGAGTTCGCCGAGACGGCCGCGTCCTTCGACAATCCGGACTGGGCGGACGTCGTCCTCCATTCCTACCGCCACCGCTGGGGCCACGCCGAGGGCGACCCGTCCTACGCCGCGGTCGAGGAGCGGCTGGCGGGGACGCCGGCCATTCGCGTGCCGACCCTGGTGATCCACGGCGCGGCCGACGCCTGCAACGCCCCGGCGACCTCGATGAACCGGGAGCGCTTCTTCACCGGGCCCTACGAACGGGTCGAACTCGGCGGCGTGGGCCATTTTCCGCAGCGCGAAGCGCCGGTGGAGGTCGCGGCGGCGATCGGCCGCTGGCTGGCCCGTTATTGACACGGAGGCCTCCGGGGCGCCATAGGGGCACGCCAATCAAGCAGCGGACCCGCCATGACCGAACCGCAGAACCGCATCCCGGGCCATTCGTCCTGGTTCCTCCTGATCGTCGCCCTGTTCGTGACCTGCCTGATCGTCTCGAACGTGATCGCGGTGAAGCTGGTGGTTCTCGGCGGCCTCGTGCTGCCGGCCGCGGTCGTGATCTTCCCCGTCAGCTACATCATCGGCGACATCCTGACCGAGGTGTACGGCTTCGCGCGGGCACGCCAGGCGATCTGGATCGGCTTCCTGTGCAACGTCCTGGCCGTCGCCGCCTTTGCGCTCGCGGTCACGATGCCGGCCGCCTCCTTCTGGCAGGGGCAGGACGCCTTCGCGCAGATCCTGGGGGCGGCACCCCGCCTGCTCGCAGCGTCCTTCGCAGCCTATCTCGCGGGCGAGCTGCTGAACGCCTGGGTGCTCGCCCGCCTGAAGGCGATGACCGCCGGGCGCTGGCTGTGGATGCGCACCATCGGCTCCACCCTGGTCGGCCAACTCCTGGACTCGGCCGTGTTCATGACCATCGCGTTCGCCGGCATCATCCCGGGGGATGCCCTGCTGGCCGCGGTGGTGACGCAGTGGCTGGTCAAGTCGGGGTTCGAGGCGCTCGCCACGCCGCTCACCTACGCCGTCGTCGGCTTCCTGAAGCGGGCCGAGGGCCTGGACGGCCAGGGGCGCGACCTGCGCGTCGCCTGATCACCCACCGTCGCGAGGGGAGAGCGAGGGCCTGGAGAAAGTCCGGATCTCGTCGAGGACGGCGGGGTCGGCCAGGACGCGCGGCACCTTGTTCTGGCCGCCGAGGCGGCCGCGCGAACGCATCCAGGCGGCGAAGGTGCCGGGCGGCACGGCGGCGACGCGCGGCGCCTCGATCGCGAAGCGGCCGACGCGGTGGTCCCGGTAGTCGGCGTTGAGGTCGCGCAGGCCCAGGTCGAGGACGCGGGCGAACTCCGCCACAGCGTCGTCCTCCGGCACGCCGTCGGCGAACTCCACGACGTAGAGATGGCCGCCGAGCGCCCCCGGCTCGGCCGCGTGGACCGGCCCGACCGTGTAGTCGTTGACCGCCCGGCCCAGCGCCGCCGAAGCCGCGGACACGGCGCGCTCGATCTCCTCGCCGATCAGGTGCTCGCCGAAAGCCGACAGCGTCCAGGAGATGCGGCCGGTCACGAGGAGGCGGGGCGGGTCGCGCTCGACGAAGCGCACGGTGTCGCCGAGCAGATAAGCCCACACGCCGGCGCAGCTCGACAGCACGATCGCGTAGTTGACGCCCGTCTCGACGTTGCCGACCCAGAAGCGCCGCGGCTCGGGCGCGTCCAGCTCCTCGACCGGCACGAACTCGAAGAACAGGCCGTTGTCCGCCAGCAGCCGCAGCCCCTCGCCCGTGCCGCGGTCGGCGGCGGCGACGAAGCCCTCGCTGGCGGGGTAGACCTCGCGCAGCTCGGCCCGGCTGCCCGCCACCAGCCGCTCGAAGCGCTCGCGGTAGGGCGCGAAATCGACGCCGCCATGCACGATCAGCTCCGCGTGCGGATAGAGACCGGCGAGGCCGGGGCCGCGGCCGGGCGCCAGGGCGGCGAGGCGCTCGAAGAACAGCAGCATCCAGCTCGCCGTGCCGCTGACGGAGCGGATGTCCTGCTCCAGCGACAGCGGCCCGAGCCTCTCCACCTTCTCGTCCCAGTCCGCGATCAGCGACAGCTCGGGCGGCGGGAAGTACCAGGGCTTCGCCCATAGCGGCACCTCGCGCGCGGCGATGCCGCTGAGGTCGCCGCTGCGGATGCCGGGCGCCTGCTCGACCAGCTCGGTGCTGCCGCCGAGCACGAAGCTCCTGCCGCCGAAGACCCGGCTCGCCGGGCGGGCCGCGAGATGGAAGCACAGGACGTCGAGGGCCGCGCGCCGGTTCGCCGCGACCATCTCGCGCGACACCGGGATGTATTTCGTGCGCCCCGTCGTCGTCCCGGAAGTCGCGGCGAGGTAGGGGATGGGCCCCGGCCAGGTGGTGCCGCCGAAGTCGGGGAACGCGTCCTTCCACCATCCCTCCCAGAAATCCTCGTAGCGCCGGATCGGGACGCGGGCCTGGAAGTCGGAAATGCCGCGGATGCCGTCGAACCCGTGCTCGAGCCCGAAGCGCGTCCCCATGGCACGGGAGACGAGGCGCATCAGCTCGCGCCGCTGCGCCTCGTCGGCGCGCATCGACGCCAGCCGGCGCAGGCGGTGGCGGGCGTAGAGGCGCAGCAGCGGGGTGCCGTCGAACCGCATGGGTCAGTCCTCGCCCGGCCGGAGGGTCGTGACATGGGGGAACTCCGCCAGCACGGCCTGCTCGCTCAGCGGCAGGCGGACGTAGCGGCCTTCGCGCCACAAATCGACCTGGTCGAGGAAGCCGTCGGCGGCGATCCAGCCGTCGTTGCCGCCGAGAAGCACGAAATGATTGGCGTCCGGATCGGCCATGTCGGAGACGTGCCGCGCGACCGCGCCCAGATGGACCGCGTGGGGCCCCGCCGCGAAACCGTGGGCCATCTTCATCACCGTCTCGTTGCCGCCGCCCGTCGGCAGGTCGGCGAAGCGGAACCGGCGCCCGACGACCGGCATCGCCCCCAGGACATGGGAGAGGCGCAGCCGATGCACGTCGCCCCAGCGGCCGTGGCGCGCGAACTTCTCCGCCGCCCGGTCGAGGGCCGTCGCGACGGCCGCGGCCACGCGCTCGGGCGGGTTCGCGGCGAAATCGCCGTGGACCAGGGTCCGGGGTTCCCAGGAGGCGGAGTATATGGCGGCGTCCTCCCGGCCGTTCAGCTCGTGGATGAAGTGGTGGAGCAGCAGCTCGAACGCGAGGGCGCCGTTCGAGCCCGCGTCGTAGCTGCCGTCCCAGCCCTGCAGCGCCGCGACGAAATCGCCGTGCCTCGCCCGCACCGCGGCCAGGTCGACGGACGCCAGCAGCCGGTCGCGCAGGATGGCGGCGCCCGGCTGGAGCACGTCGCGCTGGATCTCCATCAGGCGCCGGGCCGTGACCTTCCCCTCGCCGCCGAGCAGCGTGCGGAGCCGGCGCACCCGGTCGTCGGGCGAGAAGAAATGGCTGACCAGCACCTCGGCCGGCAGTTCGGGGCGGTTGTTGGCGGAGGCGACGAAGCCGCGCTCCGGATCGAGGACGGCCGGCAGGTCCGCGGACGTGACGAGACGGTCCCAGTGCCGCTTCGCCTCGCGGCCGGTAAAGAACTCGGCCGGGGTGCCGGGCGGCCGGCGCGGCAGCATCGCCGCCATCGCCTGCCCGACGCGGCCGCGGGCATCGGCATAGACCATGTTCTGCGCCGGGACGGCGAAGCCGTCGAGCGCCGCGCGGAACTCGTCCCAGTCGCGCGCGCGGTTGACGCGCAGCAGCGCCGTCATCTCGTCGGTCGGGCGATGGCCGACCCAGTGCAGCGCCAGCCGCCGGCCGGCCGGCGCGCCGAGCAGCGGGGCGTCGGTGATCACCGGCCCGTACTCCGTCTCCCGCACCTCGATCTCGCGGTCGCGCCACCAGCGCACGCGGATGGTCTCGCGCCGGACGCGGATCTCGGCGTCCGCCAGCCCGCCGACGTCGAACAGGTCGCTGCTGGCGGCATGCAGGCTCGTCCCGCCCCAGGCGATCCAGGGATTGCGGCCGAGCGCGACCGCCGGGATGCCCGGCACCATCAGCCCGACCGCATGGTAGCCGGGCGAGCGCATGCCGCATACCAGCCACAGGTTCGGGAGCACGACCGACAGGTGCGGGTCGCTGGCGATCAGCGCCGAGCCGGCGTCGCTGCGGCGCGCGGAGACGGCGAAGGAGTTGCTGCCGGTCCGCGCGAACGCACCCAGGACGCCCGGGTCCCACGGCCCCGGCATGCCGCCGCCGGCGAGGCTCGGCACGGGGATCGCCTCGTCCCCGGCAAGCTGCTGCCAGACCTTCATCCAGTCCGGCCGGCCGCTGAGGCGCAGCAGCGGGATCCAGACCTTCCAGGTGAAGTCGGTCGCCGCCAGCCGGCCGATCGCGACCAAATCCTCCAGGGTCCAGGGCTCAGGCCGGAACGCCAGCAGCGCGAACTCCTCGGGCAGGACGGCCGCCCGGGCGATCGCGTGGTTCACGCCGTCGCGGAATCCCTCCAGCCAGACGCGGGTTTCCTCCGGCATCGCCGCGCGGATGCCCGGCACCGCGCGGGGAATGTCCAGGATGCGCAGGACATGGTCGAGGTCGACGGCCGCCGGCCCGAGGATCTCGGCGAAGCGCCCGCGCGCCGCGCGCCGCATCGTCTCCATCTGCGCCAGCCGCAGATGGGCATGCACGACGCCGAGGCCGACCGCGAGGTCGCGGTCGCTCCCCGCCTCGACATGGGGGACGTGGCGGTCGTTCCAGCGGATGTGCACGGGCGAGCCGACCGGGGCGCCGGCGCAAGGCACCGCGCGCAGGCGCCAGGCGAGGCCGACGGGCCGGCGCGGCGCCATGCGCCGGCGCGCCTCCAGGAAGGCGCCGAGCATCCCGAAGCCCAGGATGGTGCGTGTCGGAGGCATCGCCGCGGCCTGCTGGCGGGACGGGCGGCCCTCAGGCCACCGGCGGGTCCGGCGCGTCGTCGGGCGGCACCGGGACCGGGCCGGGCGGATCGTCGAGTGGCGAGGGCTGGCCGGGGTCGCGGGGCGGGCCCTCGGGCGGGACATGGGGCGGCGGGAACGGCCCGGTCGCTTCGCGCCGAAGGAACGGACGGTCGATATTGGCGAGGGGCGTCTTCATGTCCCGGAAACACCCCGCGCGGCGGGTTGTTCGCGAACGGATTTTCGTCCCATTCGGACGCGATCTGTTGCATAATGTCCGGCCGCCGTCTGGGCACGGACACAGGAAAGGACGAAGCATGGCCCGCAAGGAGGCCGAGACGCATTTTCCTTCCGCAGCGAGCGACAAGCGCCAGCAAGAGGAAATCATTCATCAGGACGCGACGCCGCAGTCGCTGTCGCCGAGCTACCGCCTGGCCTTCGCCGACGACGAGTTCCTGCTGCGCCGGGAGTTGCGGCCGATCCGCCTCCAGCTGGAACTGATGAAGCCGGAGCTGCTGCTCCAGGAAGAGGCGATCGTCTCGACGATCGTGGTCTTCGGGAGCGCGCGCATCCCCGAACCCGCCGTCGCGCGCGAGCGGCTCGCCGCCGCCGAGGCGCTGGTCGCCGCGGCACCCCAGGACGCGGAGGCGCTGCGCCGCCGGGACGTCGCGCGGCGCGTCGTGGAGACGAGCCGCTACTACGACATCGCGCGCGAGTTCGGCCGCCGCGTCTCCGAACACAGCCAGCAGCCCGACAGCCGCCGCTACGTCATCGCGACGGGGGGCGGCCCCGGCGTCATGGAAGCGGCCAACCGCGGCGCCTGCGACGCGGCCGCGGACAGCATCGGGCTCAGCATCGTGCTCCCGCACGAGCAGGCGCCCAACGCCTACGTGACGCCGAAGCTGAGCTTCAACTTCCACTACTTCGCGATCCGGAAGATGCACTTCCTGATCCGGGCCGAGGCGCTGGCCTGCTTTCCCGGCGGCTTCGGCACCATGGACGAGCTGTTCGAGGCGCTGACGCTGATCCAGACCCGGAAGATCGAACCGATGCCCGTCCTGCTGTTCGGCGAGGCGTGGTGGCGGCGCATCGTGAACTTCGACGCCCTGGTCGAGGAGGGCGTGATCTCGCCGCGCGACCTCGAGATCATCCGCTTCGTCGAGACCGCCGAGGAGGGGTGGCGGGCGATCCTGGACTTCTACCGCGACCGGCCGCCGCACAACCGCTGGGCTACGGATCACTAAGGCGACAAGTCGCCTTAGCGGCGCTGCTTGCCGTCGGACCGGCCCGGGCTTATTGTTCGAGACGGGATTCCGAAGTACCGCGGGCGGCCGCGGATCGAGGAGGCCCGGCACGATCAGGCACATCCATCCGGGAACACGATCATGGCGACCTTGCGCCTAGACGACGAGCCGACGATCACCGCGATCGGAATCCTCGCCGACGTACTGGACCGCTTCTCGGGCAAGACATCGCTGGAATGCGCGCTCGTCAGCAAGGCGCTGCGCCAGGTCCAGGCGACGCGCTCCCAGGTCGGCATGGAGTTCGCCTCGCGCGCCTTCGCCACCCTCGACCCGAACATGCGCCAGCAGATCGCGGGCGAGGCCGAGGGCGCCGCCCAGGAATTCCTGGACACCCACCTGCCCCAGCTGCGGCCCCCGCGGCCCGACGTGCCGGTGGCGAGGCCCCAGGCGACCGGCCTGCTGAACGCTCTGAACGCGGGCAGCCGCAAGCCGCCGCGGCAGGGCTGAGGTGAACGGCCGGCGGCACGTTCCCCCGCCGACCCGCTTCGGCAGCGCGCCGGTGCAGCGCGCGACCGGCACCGGGCCGGCGGGCCGGCACGTGCCCCCGCCGACGCGATTCGGCGCGGTCCCCGCCCAGCCGGCGCTCGCCGCGGGCGCAAGGCCGGCGGCAATCCATGCTCCCCCGGCCATCCGCGGACATCTGCCGCCGCCGCGGCCTCGGACGGGAGCCGGAACCGTACAGCCGGCGTGTCTAGGCGGCCTCTTCTCGTGCCTGTCGTCGTGGTTCGGCCGGCGCGGCGGCAACGAACTGCAGGAAGACAGTCAGACCCTGGTCCGCGGGCCGGACGTCGAGCTGCGCCGTCCGAGCACCCGGAGCGTCCTCGTCGGGCAGGGCGACTTCTCGATCCTGTCCGACGGCGACCGCGCCAGTTTCGGAACGATCACCAGTTGCAGCGCCGTCTATGCCCAGGCCCCCGACGGTTCGGCAGTGGTCTACCACTGGCCGTTCACGGCCTGGCAAAGCTCGTCCGTGGCGAAGATGAGGCAGGCACTGGGAGAGATCGGCTGGAGCGGGAAAGACAACTCCTTCCGGATCAAGGTCTACACCCAAGACAATTCCTACGACCACGAATCGGTCGCGAAGCAGGTCGAGGATTTCGCGGCGAATCTCCGCGAGACGTTCACGAACAACGTCGTTACCTTCATCTATCCCGACAACTACATCCTCATCATGACGGCGGACGGCAAAGCGGTCCTTCCGTTCTGACGGTCCGGCCGCGTCAGTCGCCCCGCGCCCGGCCGACGGCCCGGTGCCAGGCGAGCAGGACATCGCGCTCATGGGCGATGCCGACGATGCGGCGACGGTCGCCGGTCACGACCGGGACCCGCGCGAGGCCGTGCTCGGCCATCAGCGCCATCGCCGTGCGCAGGTCGTCCGAAGGGTCGAGCACGGGCACGTCGCGCGTCGCGACCTCCCCCACCGTCAGGCCGGCGAACGGCCGTGCCAGGGCGCATGCCAGTTCGGTCGCCGTCAGCACGCCGACGAGCCGACCCCGCTCGACCACCGGCAGCTCGCCATGGGGAGCCGCGCGCAGGACGTCGAGCGCGGCCGCAAGGCCGGCCCCGGCCGGGACCGTCGCCCTCGCCTCCCGCATCACGTCGCCCACCCGCGCGGTGGCGAGCGTCCCGACGTCGCCGAAGCCGGGCCGGACGATGCCGCGCCGCTCGAGCTGCCATTGGAAGAAGGAACGCCCGACCAGCGCGTTCGCCGCAAGCCCCGCCGTGACGGTGCCGACCATCACGGCGAGGGTCACGGCATAGTCGCCCGTCAGCTCGAACACGATCAGGATCGTCGAGATCGGCGCGCCGAGAACCGCGCCGCCGACCGCGCCCATCCCGACGATCGCGTAGACGCCGGCCTGCGAGGCGAGGTCCGGGAACAGCAGGGCCGCGACGATCCCGAACGCACCGCCTCCCGTGGCGCCGACCGCGAGCGAGGGGCTGAACACGCCGCCGGAAAAGCCGCATCCCAGGCTCAGCGCCGTCGCGGCCAGCTTGGCGGCCAGCACCGCCGCGAGCAGGCCCAGCGGCAATGCGCCCCGCAGCGCCTGGTCCATCACCTCGTAGCCGACGCCGAGCACCTGGGGAAAGCCGAGCGCGATCGCCCCAACCCCCAGCCCGCCGGCCGCGGGCCAGGACCAGCGCGGCAGCCCGGCGCGCCCCAGGGCCGCGAAACCGTCCTCGACCGCGAAGATCCCGCGCATCAGCAGCGCGGCCAGCGCCGCGCCGAAGACGCCCAGCAGCACGAAGGCCGGGAACTCCCAGAAGGAGACGATCTCCAGCCCGGGGACGCTGAAAGCAGGGTAATCGCCGTAGACCGCCCGCGCGATCGCCGTGCCGGTGACCGATGCGAGCACGATGGGCGCGAACGCCGCGAGGCTGTACTGGCCGACCACCACCTCGAGCGCGAAGAACACGCCGGCGACCGGCGCGTTGAAGGACGCGGCCACCGCGGACGCGATGCCGCAGCCGAGCAGCGTACGCACCAGGCCCGGCGACAGGCGCAGCCTCCCCGCGAGCCAGGAGCCGAGCGTGGCGCCGAGGTGAACGACGGGCCCCTCCCGGCCCACCGAAGCCCCGACGCCAATGGAGGCGGCGGACATCGCCGCCGCCGCCACGCCGCGCCCGAGCGGCATCCGGCCGCCGAGATGCGCGGTCGCCTCCATCACATGGGCGATGCCGAGGGGGCGGCCGCCGGGCAGCAGACGGTGCTGCGCGATCCCGACCACGAGGCCCCCCGCGGCCGGGGCCAGCAGCAGGTGCCACCACGGCAGGGTCGCGAGCCAGGCGAGCCAGCGCTCGCCGCCATCGCCATAGACCAGCCATTGGAACGAGGAGATCAGCGCGCGGAAGACGAGCGCACCCAGTCCGGCCGCCCCTCCGAGCAGCAGGGCCAGGACGGCCAGGAGGAGCTGGTCGTTGCGCAGCAGGCGGCGCAACCGGACGAAGAGACGCAGCAGCGGACGGGCGGGACGCATGGCCGCCCATCAAAGCAGTTCCCCCGGAAAATTCCATACATAAGTATTCAGGCCGGAGAGCCGGGAACGCCGGCCCGGCCTCAGCCCCCGGGCGCCACCCCTACCCGATTGCGGCCGCCGCGCTTGGCGGCGTAGAGCGCTTCGTCGGCGCGGTGGATCAGGGTGGCCAGCGGCTCTCCCGGCATGAACTCGGCCACGCCGACCGAGAGGGTGATCGTCCCGAGGGTCTGGTTGCGGGACCGGTTGACCACCTTCTTGGAGGCGACCGTCTCCCGGATGCGCTCGGCCACCGTCACGGCCTCTCCCGCGGGCCTTTCCGACAGGATGATCGCGAACTCCTCCCCGCCGTAGCGCGCGGCGACGTCCTTCTCGCCGATGCAGTCGGTCAGCGTGCGCGCCACCAGCGCCAGGACGTGATCGCCCACGGTGTGTCCGTGCTGGTCGTTGAACCTCTTGAAGAAGTCGATGTCGACCATCAGCAGCGACAGCGGCCTGCCCGTCTCCATCGCCGCGGCCGCGGCCCCGCGCAGCTCGCTGTCGAAATGCTTGCGGTTGAACAGGTTGGTCAGGCTGTCGGTGATCGCTTCGCGGCGGACGTCGTCCAGGTTCCGCCTCAGCTCGGCGAGTTCCTCGCTGGAGGTGGAGAGTTGCGTCTGGAGCGTCTCGTTCTGGTCGAGCATCGCGCGCGTCTCGGCGACGATGGTGCCGAGCAGCGTGCGGAGCTGGTCGATGCCGAGCCCCGACTCCAGCCGGCCTGAGAAGTCCTGCAGCGCCTCGCCGTAACGCGACGTGCCGTCGCCGTGGGACTCCACGAGGGACATCAGGCGGCCGAGCGCCGCCTGGATGCTTTCGCCCGCGGCGCGCACCGCTTCCGTCTCCCGCCGGCCGCCGATGAAACGGTCGTAGAGCTCGGCCGTGCGCTCGACCGTGAAGGCCTGGCGGTTGCTCGCGAGGATCTCGATCGTCCGGCTGAGGTCCGGGTCGCGCCCGCTGTAGTGGGTGTACCAGACGGAATAGTTGCCGGGCGTGGGGGGAACCCGTTCCGCCGCCATGCGCGCCATCGCCCGCTCGGCCAACTGCACCGCCCGATCGAAACCGTCCTGTGTGCTCACGCCGCTTCCCCGGAAGAGGTCCTGTTACCCCTTATAGCATATGAGGACGGCGAAGAATGATTAACGGAAGACGGCGGCGAGGAAACTCGAAAGAATAGGGGCGGCTTCGTTCAGTTGCACTGCCCGACGGAACTGTCGGCGCAGACGCGCTTCCCGTCGATCCAGGTCGCCCCGGAAAGGTCGGCATGGCGGAAGTCGGTGCCGGCGACCCGCGCGCCGGTGAAGTCCGCACCGCGCAGCGAGGCGTTGACCAGTTTCGCGTTGCGCAGGTCGGCATCCGCGAAGGAGGCGGCGTCGGCCCGGGCGCGGGTGAAGTCGGCCTCGATCAGGCGCGCCCCCTCGAAGTCGGCCTCGGAGACGTCGGTGCTCACGAACTTCGCCCGGTAGCCGTCGACCTCCGACAGGTTCGCGCCGGTCAGGTCGGTACGCTGGAAGGTGGCGTCGCGCAGCATGGCCCCCGCGAGGTTCACGCCGCGCAAGTCGCGGTTGTCCATGTAGCAGCGGCGCCAGTTCACTTCCGGCGCGGCCGGATCGGTGCATTCGGCCTGCGCCGATGCGAGCGGCAGCAGCAGGACAAGGGCAAACGCCGCGAACGCGGCAAGGAGACGCAGCTTCATCGGATCGATAGATAGGGCTTCCGGACCGCCAAGGCAAAAAGGAATCGGCCCGGCCCCACCGGTCAGGCCTGTCCGGGCGCGCGGTTGCCCGGCAATCCGATCGACCGGCCCACCTGCGGCGGACGGGCGACACCGGCATGCAGGGCCGCCAGTTCCGCCAGGGCGCGGGCATGGTCATCGGTCATGGGGGCCGACAGCCGCGTGCGCATGTCGACATGGACGAGCATCAGCTCGTTGGTCGCGGCGATCCAGCCGCGGGTGCCGTGGCGCATGGTGTGGAAGAGATGGAAACGCTTCCCGTCCGCACCCAGGACCAGCGTCTCGAAGGCGAGCGGGTCGCCTTCGCGCACCTCGCGCAGGTAGTTCACATGCGCCTCGACCACGAAGACCGAACGGTTCTCGGCCTCCAGCCAGGCATGGCCGAGACCGACGCGGTCGAGCAGCGCGTCGGTCGCGTGGTCGAAGGCCAACACGTAGTAGGCCACGTTCATGTGGCCGTTGTAGTCGATCCATTCCGGGCGCACCGTCTCGGAATGGAGGCGAAGGGGCTCGGGAATGGCGTTCATCGGTCCCCTCCGGCCGTCAAACCGAGAAGTACTTGGCCTTCGGGTGGTGGATCACGATGGCCGAGGTGCTCTGCTCGGGGTGGAGCTGGTGCTCGTCGCTGAGCTCGACCCCGATCCGCCCGGCGTCGAGCAGCCGCAGAAGCTGCTCCTGGTCCTCAAGGTTCGGGCAGGCGGGATAGCCGAAGCTGTAGCGCGAACCGCGGTAGCCCTGCTGGAGCATCCGGTCCACGTCCCGGTCGTCCTCGGCCGCGAAGCCCAGCTCGGCGCGGATGCGCTTGTGCACGTACTCGGCCATGGCCTCCGCCATCTCGACCGAGACGCCGTGCAGGTACAGGTAGTCCTGGTACTTGTTCCGCTCGAACCAGTCCCGGGCGACGTCGGACGCCTTCTGGCCCATGGTGACGACCTGCAGGCCGATCACGTCGCGCTCCGCCGGCCCGCACGAGGCGTCCTTCAGGAAATCGGCGATGCAGTCGCCGTCCTCCTTGGCCTGGCGCGGGAGGGTGAAGCGCGCGAGTTCCGCCTCGCCGTCCTCGGCGAAGAGGATGACGTCGTTGCCCTCGGCCGCCGCCTTCCAGTAGCCGTAGGCCGCCTGCGGCAACAGGATCTCCTCCTGCGCGCAGCGCTCCAGCAACCGGAACAGGATCGGCCGCAGCTCGGTCCGGGCCCAGGTCTTGAACTCGTCGAGGGACTTGCCGTCCTTCCGGTATCCCCATTGGAGCTGGTAGAGCATCCGCTCGTTGAGATAGGGCACGAGGGTCTTGAGCGGCACCCGCTCGATGATCCGCGGCCCCCAGAACGGCGGCACGGGCACCGGCACGCCCTCGCCGAGGCGCTCGCGCCGCGCCCGGGCGGCGACGGGATCGGCGGGACCGGTCGCGGCCTCGGCGGCGCGGCCGAGCTTGCGCCGCTGGTTGGTGGCGCGGCCCTGGCGCTTGGCGTTCACCGCCTGGACGAAGGCGTCGAACTGGCCGGTGACGACGCGGTCCATCAGCGTCAGCCCGTCGAAGGCGTCGCGCGCGTAGGCGACGCGGCCGCTGGCGTAGGACTTCACGCAGTCCTCCTCGACATAGGCGCGCGTCAGCGCGGCCCCGCCGAGCAGCACCGGCACGTCCAGCCCCTCGCGCGTCAGCTCCTCCAGGTTTTCCCGCATCACCACCGTCGACTTTACCAGCAGCCCCGACATCCCGATCGCGTTCGCCCGGTGCTCGCGCGCGGCCGACAGGATGGCGTGGATCGGCTGCTTGATGCCGAGATTGACCACGCGGTAGCCGTTGTTGGTGAGGATGATGTCGACGAGGTTCTTGCCGATGTCGTGCACGTCGCCCTTCACGGTGGCGAGCACGATCGTCCCCTTCTCCTGGCCCTCGATGCGCTCCATCCGCGGCTCGAGATAGGCGACCGCCGCCTTCATGGTCTCGGCCGACTGGAGCACGAAGGGAAGCTGCATCTTGCCGGCGCCGAACAGCTCGCCGACCACCTTCATGCCGTCGAGCAGGAAGGTGTTGATGATGTCGAGCGGCGAATGGGCCTGGAGCGCCAGTTCGAGGTCCGCCTCCAGGTCGTTGCGGTCGCCGTCGACGATGCGCTGCTTCAGCCGGTCCTCGACGGCGGCCGGGCGCTCCTTCTTGCGCGACGCCTCGGCCTTGCGCCCCTCGAACAGGGCGATGAAGGCATGCAGGGGGTCGTAGCCCTCGCGCCGGCGGTCGAAGATCAGGTCCTCGGCGGCGGCGACCTCGCTCTCCGGGATCTTGTGCAGGGGCAGGATCTTGGAGACGTGGACGATCGCGCCGGTCATGCCGCGCCGGACGGCGTGATCGAGGAAGACCGAGTTGAGGACGTGGCGGGCGGCAGGGCTCAGACCGAAGGAGATGTTGGACAGGCCGAGCACGATCTGGCAGCGCGGCATATCCCTGGAGATCGCCTCGATCGCGTCGAGGGTCTCCAGGCCGAGGCGGCGGTCGTCCTCGTTGCCGGTGGCGACCGTGAAGGTCAGCGGGTCGAACAGCAGGTCCTCGGGCTGCAGCCCGTAGCGCCCGACCGCGAATTCGTAGAGCCGGCGCGCGACCGCGAGCTTGCGCTCGGCCGTCTTCGCCATGCCCTCCTCGTCGATCGTCAGCGCGATGACGGCCGCGCCGAACTTGCGGGCCAGCGCCATGCGCAGGGCCGCCGGCTCCTCGCCGTCCTCGAAGTTGATGGAGTTGATGACCGGCTTGCCGCCGTGGCGCGCCAGCGCCTGCTCCAGCACGATGTACTCGGTCGAATCGATCACCAGCGGGGCGGTCACCGAGCCCGTGAAGCGGGTCACGACCTCGTTCATCTCGGCCACCTCGTCGCGGCCGACGAAGGCGGTGCAGACGTCGAGCGCGTGGCTGCCCTCGCGCACCTGGTCGCGGGCCATGTCGACGCAGCCGTCCCAGTCGTGGCGCTCCTGCAGCTCGCGCCACTTCTTCGAGCCGTTGGCGTTGCAGCGCTCGCCGATCGACAGGTACGCGTTCTCCTGCCGCAGCGGCACCGCGTGGTACAGCGACGCGATGCTGGGCACCCAATGGACCGTGCGCCGGGCCGGCGTCGGCCGCAGCCGGTCGCCCCCGACCCGGCGCAGCATCGCGTCGATGGCCTGGATGTGCTCGATGTTGGTGCCGCAGCAGCCGCCGACCAGGTTGATGCCGTCCTCGACGACGAAGCGCTCGAGCCAGGTGGCCAGCTCGTCGGCCAGCAGCGGATAGCGCGTCATGCCGTCGACCAGCTCCGGCAGGCCGGCATTGGGCTGTACCGACAGCAGGCCTCGCCAGTTCTCCGACAGCCACTTCACGTGCTCGGCCATCTCGACCGGGCCGGTCGCGCAGTTGAGGCCCATCAGGGGCACGTCGAGCGCATCGATCACCGAGGCCGCCGCCGCCACGTCCGGGCCGACGAGCAAGGTGCCCGTCGTCTCGATCGTGACCTGCACGAAGATCGGGGTGGCGGCCCCCGCCTGCGCGCGCGCCGCCTTCACCGCGTTGACCGCCGCCTTGATCTGGAGCGTGTCCTGGCAGGTCTCGATCAGGATCGCGTCGACCTCGCCCGCGATCAGCCCCGACGCCTGGACGGTCAGCGCCTCCTCCAGGGGGCCGTAGGCGATGTGGCCGAGCGAGGGCAGGCGCGTGCCCGGGCCGACCGAGCCGATGACGAAGCGCTGCCTGCCGTCGGTGAAACCCTCGGCGGCCTCCCGCGCGATCTCCGCCGCCTTGCGGTTGATCTCGAACGCCCGGTCGGCGATGTCGAACTCGGCCAGCGTGATCGGCGAGGCGCCGAAGGTATTGGTCTCGACCATGTCGGCCCCGGCCTCGAAATACCCGCGATGGATGTCGCGCACGAGGTCGGGACGGGACAGAACCAGCACGTCGGTGCAGTTCTCCTTGCCCCAGTAGTCGCGCTCGACGTCGAGGTCGAGCGCCTGCACGCGGCTTCCCATGCCTCCGTCGCACAGGAGAACGCGGTCTTTGAGCTGGTCGAGGAGATTGGCCATGGCGATCTTCTTCGGTGAGCGGTCGTCAGCCGGCGCAGACGGGCTGGCGCGGCCGGATGCCGAGCATCCGGCAGATCGCCACCGTCAGCTCGGCGCGGTTCAGCGTGTAGAAATGGAACTGCCGGACGCCCGCCCCGTGCAGGCGCCGGCACTGCTCGAAGGCGACGTTGGCGGCCACGAGCTGGCGCGTCTCCGGGTCGTCGTCGAGGCCCTCGAAAAGCTCGGCCATGCCGGGAGGGAGCTTCGCATTGCAGCTGCGCGCGAACTCCAGCGTCCGGGCGAAGTTGGTGATCGGCAGGATGCCGGGAACGATCGGGACGGAGATGCCGGCCGCGGCCGCGCGGTCGCGGAAGCGCAGGAAGGCGTCGTCGTCGAAGAAGAACTGGGTGATCGCGCGCGTGGCGCCGGCGTCGATCTTGCGCCTGAGGTTTTCCAGGTCGTCCCCGGCGCTGCGCGCCTCGGGATGGGTCTCCGGATAGGCCGCGACGCTGATCTCGAAATCGGCGACGCGCTTCAGCCCTTCTACGAGGTCGGCGGCATAGGCGTAGCCCCCGGGATGGGGGGCGTAGGCGGCGCCGGACAGCGGGCCGCCCGGCGGGTCGCCGCGGAGCGCCACGATGTGGCGGATGCCCGCGTCCCAGTAGCTGCGCGCGACCGCGTCGATCTCGTCGCGCGTGGCGCCGACGCAGGTCAGGTGCGCCGCCGCCAGGAGGCCGGTCTCGGCCTGGATCCGGCGGACGGTCGCGTGCGTGCGCTCACGGGTCGTCCCGCCGGCGCCGTAGGTCACCGAGACGAACGCGGGACCGAGGGGGGCGAGCCGGCGGATCGCGTCCCACAGCCCCTGCTCCATCTTCTCCGTCTTGGGCGGGAAGAATTCGAAGCTCACCGAAAGGCCTTCGGCGGACTGATGCAGGCCGGGGGCATTGCTCATTGCGACACTCCGGAAACCGAAAGGACGGGATTGGCGGCGGGAAGCTCGGCGGCGCCGCGGACGGACGGCCAGATCGTGACGGTCAGCGGGCCGCCGGGCAGATGCACGGGCGCGCCGCCGATCAGGCCGGCCGCTTCGAACCACAGGTCGATCTCCGAATTCTCGAAGCCGAGCCGCCGGTGCGCGTGCTCGACCCTGAGCGCGTCGAGATCGTGGCGGGAGAAGTCGACCAGCAGCAGCTGGCCGCCCGGACGCAGGACCCGCGCCGCCTCGGCGACCGCCTCGGCCGGTTCTTCGCAATAGTGGAGCACCTGATGGATCACGACGGCGTCGAAGGACCCGCTCGCGAAGGGGAGCTGGTACATGTCCGCCTGGCGCACTTGGCAGTTCCTCAGCAGGCCCTCGCGCTCCAGATTGGCGCGGGCGACCGCCAGCATCTCGCGCGATGCGTCGATGCCGACCGCGCGCGCCACCTTCGGGCCGAACAGCTCGATCATGCGGCCGGTGCCTGTCCCGATGTCGAGCAGGTCCTCGACGCCGGGGGAAAGCAACTGGACGAGCGCCTGCTCGACCTCGCGCTCGGGGACGTGGAGGCTGCGGATCTCATGCCAGCGGGCGGCGTTCTCGCTGAAGTACCGGGCGGCTGCCTCGGCCCGGCCGCGCTTGATCGCCTCCAGCCGCTCCAGGTCGAGCGCCAGTTCGGGATCGTCGGCCGGGATCTGGTCGACCAGCGTGCTCGCGAGTTCCGCGCCCGGACCGCGCTGGGTCAGCCGGTAGAAGGCCCAGGTCCCCTCGCGGAACCGGTCGAGCAGCCCCGCCTCGCACAGGAGCTTGAGGTGGCGCGACACGCGCGGCTGGCTCTGCCCGAGGATCTGGGTCAGTTCCGTGACGGTCAGCTCGCCATGGGCGCACAGCGCCATCAGCCGGAGGCGCGTGGGCTCGGCGGCGGCCTTCAGTGCTGTCAGCAGGAACTCCATTCCCTTCCCAATACC
>NZ_DASYHS010000103.1:0-5495 GCF_035998295.1 Arenibaculum sp.
CGGGCCGCCCGGCCAGGGCCGTTCCACGGTGCGGACGTCGCCGGACCCGGGTTCCCGCGACCGGCCGCTGTGGGTCCTGTTCGCCCTGTCGATCCTCCTTCCGCTCTCGCTGTTCGTCTGGACCGCGGTGACCAGCTACAGGGAGGAGCTGGCGGACGCCGAGCGGACGGCGACGCGCACGGCGACGGCGCTTCACGAGCACGTCTCCAGAGTGCTCGACACCCACGAGGTCGTGCTCGACGAAATCGACCGGCGGATCGCGGGACGCTCCTGGGAGGACATCGAGAGCGACGCCGGGCTTCGCAAGGACCTGGTCCGCATCGAGCGGAGCCTGGAGCAGATCGGGATCATCGCGCTGGTCGACGAAAGCGGCCGGGTCCGGGCGACGTCGCGCGGGGTCGCGCCGCCGGCCGCCCCGATCGCCGACCGCGACTATTTCGAGGCGCAGCGCGAACGCGACGCAGGGACCTATGTCGGCGCCCCCTTCGTCAGCAGGGTCACCGGGGAGCGGCTCGTTGCGCTCAGCCGGCGGCGCACGACGCCCGACGGCAGCTTCGACGGCATCGTCCAGGTCGCGGTCCCGATCTCCTACATGACCGGCTTCTGGAAGCAGTTCGTCCCCACCATCGCCCACGTCATCCCGTTCGTGCGCGCCGACGGCCGGGTCATCGCGCGCTATCCCGCCATCAACAATCCGGAATGGCTGGACACCACGGGCCCCTTCCTCAGCCGGGCGCTGCGCAACCCGCGGGGCGTCTACACCGCCGCCTCGCAGGTCGACGGCGTCGAACGCCTCAACGCCTATATGCGGATACAGGGATATCCGCTGTTCATCAGCTTCAGCATGGAGACCGGCGCGATCCTGAACGGCTGGTACAGGACCATCGCCATCCACGGGGCCTACACCCTCCTGACCGTGCTGGCCCTGCTCGGCATGAGCGTCATGGCCGTGCGCCGGTACCGGGCGCAGCAGGTCGCCTCGCGGCGCTGGCAGGAGGCGGCGGACCGGCTGGCGAGGGAGATGGCGGCGCGGGAGCGGGCGGAGGACGCGCTGCGCCAGTCGCAGAAGATGGAGACGCTCGGGCAGATCACCGGCGGCCTGGCGCACGACTTCAACAACCTGCTCCAGACGATGGCGAGCGGCCTCTACGTGCTGTCGTCCAGGATCCCCGAGGACGCGCGGGCCGTCGCCGACGCGACGATGCAGGCGGTGGAGCGCGGGGCCAAGCTGGTCCACCAGCTGATGGCGTTCTCCCGGCGCCAGCAACTGCAGCCGCAGCCGGTCGACCTGTGCGCGCTGGTCGCCGGGATGGACGACCTGCTGCGCCGCGCGGTCGGCGACGCGGTCCATGTCGAGGTGGACGTCGATGCCGGCCTCGATCCGGTGATGGCCGATCCCAACCAGACCGAGATGGCGATACTGAACCTCGCGATCAACGCCCGCGACGCGATGGCCGGCAGCGGCCGCCTGACCATCGCGGCGCGCGGCCTGGACGTGGCGCGCGGCGGGGACGGACGGCTGAGCCCGGGGCGCTACGTCGTCCTGTCGGTCACCGACACCGGCGGCGGCATGCCGCCGGACGTCCAGGACCGGGCCTTCGAGCCCTTCTTCACGACGAAGGAGGTCGGCAAGGGGACCGGGCTGGGCCTGAGCATGGTCTACGGCTTCGCCGAGCAGTCCGGCGGCACGGCGGAGATCGGCAGCCATCCCGGCCGCGGGACGACCGTGAGCCTGTACCTGCCCCGGGCCGACGCCGCCGCGCCGCAGGGGCGCGCGGCGCGGCAGCCGTCTTCGGCCGGCGGCACCGAGACGATCCTGCTGGTGGAGGACGAGGCCCTGGGCCGCATGGGGATCGCGCTGGCCCTGCGCCAGTTCGGCTACCGGGTCCACGAGGCGCGCAGGGGGGCCGAGGCGCTGGAGACCCTGGATCGGGAATGGCCGATAGACCTGATGATCGCCGACTACGCGATGCCGGGGATGTCCGGCATCGAGCTGGCGGCGGCGGCGCGGCGGCGGCATCCGGACCTGCGCATCATGATCATCACCGGACATGCCGCCTTCTCGTTCGACGAGACCGGAAGCGGCGTGTCGGCGGTGATGCGCAAGCCCTTCCGCATGGGCGAGCTGGCGGAGCGGATCAGGGCCGTCCTCGCGCGGGACGCCCCGGCCATGGACCCCGAGACGCTCGAAGGCGAGCGGTCTTAGATATCGTGTTCCTCAGGCGCCGGCGCCGCGTCCGCGGCTCGGCTTTCGCCCCTGACGGGGCGGGGGCGCGGTCGCGCCCCTGAGCGTTTCCGGTAGCCGGAAACGCTCCGAGATATCGTGTTCCTCAAGCACCGGCGCCGCGTCCGGGCATCGCCACCGGCGCCCACAGCACGTCGTCGATCGCCTCGGTGCCGGTGCACAGCATGACCAGGCGGTCGAAGCCCAGCGCGATGCCGGCGCTGTCGGGCATGCCCAGTTCCAGGGCGGCCAGGAAGTCCTCGTCGACGGGGTAGCGCTCGCCGTAGATCCGCTCCCGCAGCGCCATGTCGGCCTCGAAGCGGGCGCGCTGGACGGCCGCGTCCGTCAGCTCGCCGAAGGCGTTGGCGAGCTCGAGCCCGCAGATGTAGAGCTCGAACCGCTCGGCGAGGCGGGGGTCGTCGGGCTTGGGGCGCGACAATGCCGCCATGCTGACGGGATAGTCGGCCAGAAAGGTCGGCCGGACCATGCCCAGGCGGGGCTCCACCCGCTCCAGGCTGATGCGGAAGAACAGGTCCTCCCAGGTGTCGCCGGGATGGGGCGCGATGCCGACGCGCTCGGCCTCGCGCGCCAGCAGCGCCGCGTCCGGCGCCGTGGGGTCCGGCGCGGTCGCGAGCAGGTCGATGCCGGCATGGCGGCGGAACGCGTCCTCGACGCTCAGCACCTCCCAGTCCAGGAAAGGATCGCAGGGCTGCCCGCGCCACAGGAAGGTCCGGCGCCCGGCGGCGCCGGCGGCGGCGCGCACCAGCGCCACGCAGTCCTCCATCAAGTCGGCGTAGCCGGCGCCCGCCCGGTACCATTCCAGCATCGTGAACTCGGGGCTGTGGGTCCCGGAGCGCTCGGCGTTGCGGAACACGTGCGCGAGCTGGAAGATGCGCGGCTCGCCGGCCACCAGCAGCTTCTTCATCGCGAATTCCGGGCTGGTGTGCAGGTGCAGGCGCAGGCGGTCGTCGGGGTTGGCCCCGACCAGCTCCGTCGCGAAGGCGTGCAGATGCGGCTCCATGCCCGGGGAGACCTGGAGGGCCGGCGTGTCGACCTCGACGAAGCCGTCGGCCTCGAAGAAGGCGCGCACGGCACGCGCGATGCGCGAGCGCGAGCGCAGCGCGTCGCGCCGCGCGGCGTGGCGGTCGGGGTGCCACCAGGGAGGGCGGTTCGGGTCGGGCAAGGGTCGGTCTTCCTCCATGGCTACGCTCCTGGCGTCGTCGGGGCGCTTTTTTCCTTGCCTGCCCGAGTTGAACGGGCAAAGGCAACCTGTTAGGGTCCGCGCCTTGAAAAACAGCCTCAATGACGGTCCGACGCCATGAAGGTCAACGCCAATCAGATGCGCCCCGGCCACGTGCTCGAGCATAACGGCAAGCTGTGGGTGATTCTCAAGACCGCAATCGTCCAGCCCGGCAAAGGCGGCGCCTTCATCCAGCTCGAGATGAAGGACGTCCGGACCGGAACCAAGACGACGGAACGCTTCCGCACGCAGGAAACGGTCGAGCGCGCGCGCCTCGACGAGCACGAGATGCAATTCCTGTTCTCCGAGGGCGACACCTTCACCTTCATGGACAAGGAGACGTTCGAGCAGATCGTGATCCCGCGCGACATCATCGGCGACCCGGCCGTCTTCCTGCAGGAAGGCATGACGGTCAACGTCCAGGCCCACGAGGGCTCGCCGCTCGCGGTCGAGCTGCCGGCGACGGTGGTCCTCGAGGTGCTGGAGGCCGATCCGGTCGTGAAGGGCCAGACCGCGAGCAGCTCGTACAAGCCGGCGCGGGTCGAGAACGGCCAGCGCGTCATGGTGCCGCCGCACATCGAGACCGGCCAGCGCATCGTCGTCAATACCAGCGACGGCGCCTATCTCGAACGATCGAAGGACTGATCGCCCGCCATGGCAGCCCGCTCGGCAATCATCAACGTCATGGCCCGAGCCGTCGAGAAGGCGGCCAAGGGCCTCGTGCGCGACTTCGGCGAGGTGGAGCATCTGCAGGTCTCCCGCAAGGGGCCGGCCGACTTCGTCTCCAGCGCCGATACGCGGGCCGAGCAGATCCTGCGCGCGGAACTGCAGAGGGCCCGACCCGATTTCGGCTTCCTGATGGAGGAGTCGGGAGAGACGAAGGGCCGCGATCCCGCCAACCGCTGGATCGTCGACCCGCTCGACGGCACCACCAACTTCCTCCACGGCCTGCCGCACTGGGCGATATCGGTCGCGCTGGAGCGTGACGGCGAGATCGTCGCCGGCGTCGTCTACGAGCCGCTGAAGGACGAGATGTTCTGGGCGGAACGGGGGGCCGGCGCCTTCAACAACCACCAGCGCCTGCGCGTGTCCAGCCGCCGGCGGATGGAGGACGCGCTGATCGCCACCGGCATGCCGTTCAAGGGCCGAGGCAACCATGCCGCGTTCCTCGGGCAGCTCGAGACGGTGATGGCGGAGGTCGCCGGCATCCGGCGCCTCGGCTCGGCGGCGCTCGACCTCGCCTATGTCGCGGCCGGCCGTTTCGACGGGTTCTGGGAGACCGGGCTGGCGCCCTGGGACACGGCGGCCGGCGTGCTCCTGGTCAGCGAGGCCGGCGGCTTCGTCACCGAGATCGGCGGCGGCCGCAACCCCGTCCACGGGGCCAGCGTGCTCGCCGCCAACGACCATCTGCACCTGCACCTGGGAAAGCTGCTTCGCGGTGCCGCGAAGGCGTCGCGCGGCAGCGCGGCAGGCTGAGCGGCAGACTGGGCGGCAGACTGGGCGGGCATCCGCGCGAAAGGGGCAAAGCGGTTGTTCCACTTGGGGTGTTCGGCTATTGTCCGGTGCGGACATCGCGAATGCACCGGTCTTCAAAGGCTTCATGCGGGGACCATGGGACGGTTGAGCAGACGCTTCGGCGGAGGATGGCCGGCCGCGGCCGTGGCCGTCCTCGCGTCCGCGGGAGCGACGGCGGCGGCGCTGCCGGCCCAGGCGTCGGCGTCCTGGATCGCGCCCGTGCCCGCGCAGAAGCCCGAGATCCCGCCCGTGCCGGGCACCAGCCCGCCCGCCGCCGCCGCGGTGCCGGGCACCCCCCCGGTGCTGGACCGTTCGGCACCGCCGGCGGCCGGCGGCCGCGTGGGCGGGGGAACGGGCGGGGGGACAGTCGGAGTGCCCGGGCCTCTGCCGGACTTCGCGCTCGCCCCGCTGCCGGTCCCCGAAGACCCGCTGGGCAGCCGGCCGGCGCCCGCGGCCGACCCGGCCCTGGCCGACCCGCTGCCGGTCCCGCCTCCCCTGCCCGACCTGTCGCCGCGC